>NZ_JNAH01000003.1:300000-416038 GCF_000759885.1 Prochlorococcus marinus str. GP2 | reverse complement strand
ATATTCAGAAGGTAACACGCCATGCTTATGTTCATGAACTGCCATCCAACAAAATTTCTCTAATTCATCTCTTGAAAAACGAGGATATTTTTTTACTTTATCAATTAATGATTTAATGAGAGATTCTGAATAATCTGCCATATTTTAAAAATAATCTTACTAAAGACTTTATCGAAAGTTGTTAGCTTTTAGAGGAATGTTCAAAGACTCTTCAAATTCACTAACAAGCTTTATTGCTAATTGAAGGTCATTTTTACTCTTACTAGAAACTCTTAGGGTTTCTCCATTGATACTGACATTAATTTTTTTTATTTGACCTCTGATATCTTTACTGATTTTTTTTGCTATTTCTTGCTTAATCCCTTCTTTTAATAGAATTGTCTGTTTTACTCTATTACCGCTAACAGTCTCAATTTCACCGTAGTCAAAGATTTTTAGAGATAAGTTTCTTTTTATTGCCTTCTGTCTAATTATGTCCTGCACAGCATTTAAAGTTAGTTCACTGTTAGTAGTTATAAATATATTTTCTTTATCTAAATCAACTACAGTATCTGTTCCTTTCAGATCGTAACGTTGAGAAATTTCCCTTTTTACTTGATCTAAAGCATTAACTAATTCTTGTCTATCAAAATTAGAAACTACATCAAATGAAAAACTTTCTGCCATTCTAAATTTTTAAATGCATGAACATTATTAGCATAAATTAGTATATATCAAAAGAAATTGATTAATTTAATCAAAAAATAACAAACTTACCATTTTTCCCATTTCTTCTGCGCATCTACAGCTGTTTAGCAAGGTTTCACTATCATGGAAAGCGAAACATATTAATTGATCGCACCTAGTAATGATTTCTTGATTACATAGGCTACTTGCAAGTGGTAAAGGCAATTCATCATTTTCACTTTTTTCAACCAAATGCATAACCCTCTCAAGTTGGGCCTTTATTTCCGGTATTTGTTTGTCAAGGCTTTGTGGCAATAAAACAGTCAATAATGCAGGATTGATATCTAAAACAGCCCGAATAACTGCTGCATTCACTCCTTGAGATCCAGATGTAAGAATATCGTGTCCCTCATCTGCCAAGGATCTTGCTATCAACTCAATAAAGTGGATATCTACTACTGGTACATGTCTAGTGCCCAAAAAAGCAATTCTCCTTTTTCCATGATCTTGGATTTTGGCGAGTTCTTGAGCTAAGGCATCAACGCCTTCGGTAGCAGGTAGATCTAAAGAGCGACTCAAAATAAAATGGTTCCTATATTTGAAATTAGCATTTTTCTGAAAAATTGCAGGGAAAATCAATTTTTTCAAGAATTCTTTTTAGATTTACATGCTCCTGAACTAGTTGGACGGCATAAGATGCTTTAATTGATTCATGTATTCTTACATGCCCAAAAGCTTGCTCAATTATTTCTACGGAAGAAAGAGTATCTAATTCCACTTTTAATATTGGTACTTCCAATTCCTCCGCCCTATGAATCAATTGTGATAGAGGTTCGCCCAAACCAGTTAAGATAAGACATTGCGTAGACGCTTCCAAGGCCGCAAGTTGGATATCAGTTCTATCAGCACCAGTTACTACTGCCATGTTTCGTCTTCTTCTAAAAAATTCCATTGCAGAATTTACACCCATTGCACCAATACTCAGTGTCTCAACAAGTAATTGATCTTTTTCAGGACAACAAATTACTTGGGCATCTAATCTTCTTACAAGTTCACCAACTGTGACACTTCTAAGAAGTGGTGATTTAGGCATTACTCCAAAAACTTCAATATTCATATCTTTAAGACAAGGTATTATTTCTTTATTAACTTTTTCAACTTCACTAGGTAAAACTGCATTCAGGACCACTCCAGCAAAATGCTCACCTAATTGTTTTTTAGCATCAAGCAATGCATCCACACTTTTACAATCCTCCCATAAATTCACAATTAATACTTTTGCATTCAAACTTTCTGCAAGTTGTGGGAGACTTAAACCATAAATCATTCCCTCATAAAGACTTCCAGCCGCTTCTAAAATATTTAATCCTTTAAAATCATCATTAGCCAATTCCTTAATTTGATCAAAACCTTTTCCTGGAAGCAAGTCTTTATTAGAAATTCTTTTTTCAGCTGAAATATTATCCAGTAATCCTACTGAAGAAATTAAATCCTCCTCTTCGATATTTAATGTAGAGCCAATAAACTTAACATCATCATCTATTAATCCTTCATAAGACATTGCGGGTAGATTAGTAAGTTCAATGCATGTAGCCAGTGGTTTTCCTATGCGAACTTTTTTTTTATTCTGTAAAAGTTTTTTTGCTATCCCAAGAACTAATGCAGACTTACCACTAAATGGCTCACATGAACCAATTAATAATATATCGCTCATAATTAGTAAAGTTTTTATTAATAGATTCAAGATAATATTTTTTTATGAACTAAACAAATATTTATTTATGAGTTTTAATCAAATAAATATAAAAAAAATTTTTCAAGTCAATTTTTTTTTAATTCCTTTGTATTTCATCAAAATCAAATAAAATGATAAATTCAACAAAAAAAGAAAGAACTGTTGGAATTACTGGAGCATCAGGCGCGCTAGGTAAAGAGCTTACAAAATTGTTTCGTCAGAAAGGATATAAAGTAATTGGATTTACCCATAGTAACGCCCGTTCTGAAATAAATCATGAATCTCCTAACGAATTGATTAAATGGGAATGTGGTAAAGAATCGAAATTAAAAAAGCATTTAAAAAAGATAGATATTTTGATATTGAATCATGGTATCTATAATTTGAGTCGAGAAAATTCTAATTATGAAAACTCTATACAAATAAATGCATTAAGTAAGTTTAAATTTTTAAATTTATTTGAGGATATCGCATTAGCAAATCAGTCATCAATTAAAAAAGAGGTTTGGATAAACACATCTGAGGCAGAAATTTTACCAGCTTTAAATCCATCATATGAGATAAGTAAATCTCTAATTGGGCAATTAGTTTCCTTTAAAAAAAATCTTTTAAACAAAGATACTAAGCAAAAATTAGTTATCAAAAAAATCATTTTAGGGCCTTTTAAATCAGAACTAAATCCCATCGGAATAATGAGTCCCAAATTTGTCTCTAGGAAAGTTTATGATCTAGCCAATTCGAGAAGGTATCTAGTAATTATCAGTCCAAACCCTCTGAGCTACCTACTTTTTCCTTTAAAAGAATTTTTTAACTTTTTGTATTGCAAAATTATTTATAAATACAAATCTTTATAACTAGAAATCTCTTTCAGTCAATATTTCAATACCATCTTTTAATACTACTATTGTATGTTCCCATTGCGCTGATAGTTTTCCATCTTTTGTTATTACGGTCCATTTATCATTTAATGTTTTACAAAATTTACTACCTTCGTTAACTATTGGTTCCACAGCTAAGGTCATTCCTTCACGAAGAACAACATTAGGTAATTCTTTGGTCCTAAAATTAAATACAGAGGGTTCTTCATGCAAATTTCGTCCGACTCCATGACCTGTATAGTCTTCAACAACACTAAATCCATTTTTTAGGACAACATCTTCAATTTCCCCAGCAATATCAAGAAGTGTATTCCCTGCCTTGATTTTAGAAAGCCCCGCATACAAAGCTTTAAATGCGACATCACTAAGTTTTCGCACCTTTGAACTAACTTCTCCTACACATATTGATATACAACTATCTCCGTGGAAGCCATCTAGATATGCCCCTGTATCAATTTTCACTAAGTCACCATTTTTTATTATTTTATTTTTACTGGGTATTCCGTGAACAACTTCATTATTAATACTAGAGCAAATACTAGAGGGGAAACCATGATAGCCTTTAAAACTTGGCACAGCTCCAAAACTTTTTATCCTTTTTTCTGCGAAATCATCTAAATCTTTTGTGCTCATTCCAGGTTTGATTAATTCATTAATTTCTCTCAAAACTGTTGCCACTATTTTACTGGATTTTTTCATCAGATTTATTTCACGCGCAGACTTTATTTCAATTCCTCTTCTTCTCTGAATAAATGGCACTTGATCATTAGTTTTGGAATTATTTTTATTTAATAAGAGATCTGCAAAATGTTTCATTGGAATAAATAATAGTAATAGACAAATATCATCAAAATAGCCAATATTGATTCGGCTACCTTAAATCTACCAACAACAATTGGAAACAGGAATGAATTTTTTTTCTAATTCTAGACAATTTCATAAAGCTTTGGCGCCTTGGATTTTTCTTCCATTATTTTTATCTTCAATAACTGGCTTATTTTACAGGGTTTCAAAAGATTTATTAGGTTACTCAAGAGACCAAGTTCATTGGTTAATGGCTATCCACGAGGGCGAATGGCTAGGAGATAATGGCGAGTTGATATACGTGTTATTAAATTCCTTAGGAGTTTTATGGATGCTAATAACAGGATTTCAAATGTTTTCAAAAACAATTTCATTTACCAAAAAGGTTACTAAAGGTGAGTCAAAGGGTTAAGATATAGAACTTGTAGGATAACAAAGGTCAAAATGGCTAAAGAGAAACAAGAAAATGAAATAGAAACCAACGTCAAAACTGATGTAGCAGTTGAGAATAAAGAAAAAAACTTGGTTTCTGAAACTACAAAAAAGATAAGCGTTAGCAATCTAATTGAGGAATTTGAAAATGAACAATTAAAAAAAGAATTACCTGAAATTTATGTTGGTGACACTGTTAAAGTTGGTGTAAGAATTACAGAGGGTAATAAAGAAAGAGTTCAACCCTATGAAGGTGTTGTCATAGCTAAAAGGCATGGAGGACTGCATCAGACAATCACAGTAAGAAGAATTTTCCAAGGAATAGGTGTTGAAAGAGTATTTATGCTACATAGTCCACAAGTTGCCTCTCTAAAAGTTGAACGTAGAGGTAAAGTAAGGAGGGCTAAGTTATTCTATCTAAGAGATAGAGTAGGTAAAGCTACTCGCGTAAAACAACGCTTTGATCGATAAAGTTGTAAAGTAACAAACTTATTGGTCACAAAGGCGCTTATAATCATTTAAATGCGTCGTTAGTTCAGTTGGTAGAACGCAGGTCTCCAAAACCTGATGTCGGGGGTTCAAGTCCTCCACGACGCGTTTGATCAACATTATGTAAATCATTTTTCATAAGATGGAGTTAGATCTTCAACCTGGGGACGTAGTAAAAGTCCTCGAATCAGCAGCTCTAGGATGGGTTCGTGCAAGAGTTATCAGAGTTAAATCTGGTGGTAGAGTTGTTGTCCAAAGTGATCAAGGAAGAGAATTCACTGCAAGAGGTAACCAAGTTAGGTTGATAGAACCGGCAGGCTTTAGACCACAAAAATAAATAGTTTCTTAATTATTTAATTAGCTCTAAAACCCAATATTTCTTAAATTCCTAAATTAATAAATTTTTTTTATTACAACAACATTAATTAAGTATTATGATCTGATAATTTTAAAGAAGATGTTCTAATTAAATTTAGGACTAAAATTTTGGGACCGTAGTTCAACTGGTTAGAGCACCGCCCTGTCACGGCGGAAGTTGCGGGTTCGAATCCCGTCGGTCCCGTTTTTTCTAAAAAAAGTTGGAAAAACGTTTAAGACTAGCCCCAAGTCCAACAGGTTTATTTCATATTGGTACTGCTCGCACGGCACTATTCAACTGGTTGTACGCAAAAAAAACAGGAGGAAAATTCCTCATAAGAATAGAGGATACAGATCTTCTTAGATCTAAATCTGAATACACAAAAAATATACTAGATGGCTTGAAATGGCTTGGACTTAAATGGGATGAAGAACCTATTATGCAAAGTGAACGAATTTCGATTCACAAAAGTTATATCAAAAAGTTATTGGAACGTGGAGCTGCATATAGGTGCTTTACAACAGAAGATGAAATTTCTGAATTAAGAGAAGAACAAAAAAAGAAAGGATTACCTCCAAAGCATGATAACAGACACAGAAGTCTTTCTAAAGAAGAAATAGAAGCATTCATATCCCAAGGGAGGACTTCAGTAATAAGGTTTAAGATTGATGAAAAAATTGAAATTAAATGGGTGGATCAGATAAGAGGCGAAATCAAATGGCAAGGGAAGGACTTGGGTGGTGATTTAGTTTTGTCAAGAAGGTCAAAAGGATATGAGATTGGAGACCCTTTGTATAATCTTGCAGTTGTAGTTGATGATAATTTGATGCATATTACTCACGTTGTAAGGGGTGAAGACCATATCTCAAACACTGCAAAACAAATTTTGATTTATAAAGCATTAAATTTTAATTTGCCGACTTTTTCGCATACCCCCCTGATACTAAATAGCGAAGGGAAGAAATTATCTAAGAGAGATTGTGTTACTTCAATCGACGAATTTAGAGATATGGGATATTTATCTGAGGCCTTATCGAACTATATGGCCTTTTTAGGTTGGTCTCCAAAATCTACCGACAAAGAAATACTGTCACTTGATGAGATATCAGAAATTTTTGACTTATCAGACATAAATAAAGCTGGAGCTAAATTCAGTTGGGAGAAACTCAACTGGATTAATTCTCAATATATAAAAAATATGGAATCTATAAAGTTAAGTGAGATAATGAGGAAATACTGGAATGATAACGGTTGGGTGGCGCCATCTCAAGAATGGGCCTACAAATTAGCAATCTTGCTTAGAGACTCTATGACTCTTCTAAAAGATGCAATTGATCAATCAAAACCATTTTTCTTAATACCTACAATTCAAAAAGAAGGTCAAGATTTTCTGGAAAACGATGATAGCAAAGCATCTCTAAAACTAATATTAAATTATTTAATTGAGCAAAATACTGTAAAACTAGATCAAGAGAAAGCCAAAGAAATAATAAACGAAATCTCAAAAATGCATAATGTTAAAAAAGGGATATTAATGAAATCATTAAGAGTAGCCTTTTTTGGATCTCTCAGTGGGCCGGATTTAATTCAAAGTTGGGAGCTTTTATCTGAGATAAAGACTGATAGATCTCGAATTGAAAGATGTCTTAAATAAATCTAAATTATTTTTCTTGGTCTAATTCAAGCCTATTTGCCAAAGGTTTAGCTGAAAGACCTTGGATACCTACTGTCATTAATATAGTGAGAAAAACTAAACCTTGAAGACGGCCTGCCCCAAGGATACCAGCCTGCTCTAATCTGATAGAAAAAAGAGAAGCTACCGCTGCAGTAACGATGCCTCTTGGGGCTAACCAAGCTAAAAATATTTTTTCTTTTAATTTCAATTCTCTTCCCATTGTTGCTATCCATATAGAGACAGGGCGAACAATCACCATCAACATAAAAACGCAAACAACTCCTCCCCAGCCGAGCGGACTTAATTCACCCCAAGAAACGTCAGCTGCCAAAAGAGGGAAAAGAACTGTAATTGCCAATTGAGCTAATTCACCTATTAAATTATCCAATCTCTCCTTATCTATAACTTCTCTTTTGCCTACAATAAAACCTGCAGCGACAGAAGCAGGCAAGCCTGATTCTGGCAAGAAATATTCACAAATTCCATATACAAGGAAAATAAATCCAAGGGTAACTTGAAGCTCTATACCAAATGAGGCTTCATTTTTTATTTTTTTTAAAATTTCTGATAGTAACCATCCTGCACTTAATCCAATTAAGACTCCGCCCCCTAATCTTTGCATTAATGCTACAAATACCTCATTAATCCCACGTAGATCTCCTAAAGTCAGCTCTAAAAGCAGTAATGCCAGTACTGCACCAATTGGTTCAAGCAACAACCCCTCAGCTTTTAAAACTTCCGAGAGAGGGGAAGCTAATTTTATTTGTTCCACTAACGGAGAGACAACTGTTGGTCCAGTAGCTAAAACGATGGCACTATATATTCCTGCAACCTGCCATGAGAGGCCTGCCAGCCAATGAGCAATAAAAATTCCAGCTGATAATGAAATAAAAAGTCTTACCAATGAAATTTTCAAAACAGTATTTCTTATATTCCCCTCAGGCAGTTTTAAATTTAGTCCCCCTTCAAAAAGAACTAAACAGACTAGAAGCCCTACAATAGTTTCAAGGCCTTGCCCAAGATCTAAAGGCTCAACCAGCCCTAAACCTGATCTTCCTATAAGTAATCCAGAAAGCAATAAAATAACAACACTGGGGAATCCTGAAAAAGTAGAAAATAATCGAGCACAAGCACCTGCGAATACAGTTATTCCCCAAAGTAATCCAAGCCTTTCAGGCGTCATAAAAAATTATAAATAATAGAAATATTTATTATTTTGATTAAATCAATAATCTCATCTGAAGTCCAATAAATACAATACTTTTTAATTTATAATTAATCAGCTAAACAAGAGTAATTTTATTAAATCTTTCGAAACTACTTTTAAGTCAAATCAATTTTATTACTATTAAGAAAATTGGCTTATTAAAGCAATAATAATAAAAATAATTCCTATCCCAACAGTTGCCATCCTTCCATTCCAAATTTCAGCTTGAGGGGTAAAACCTCTTTTCCACAAATTCAGTTCCTTTTTATCAACGAAGTTTTTTGTCTCTTTAATCTCGATTTTAGGTTGTTTGTTCATAGAATTTAAAAAGGAGGGTTTTCTTCATAAAGGGTGTTTGTTTGTTCAATTGATAGTCTTCCTGCGACACCTAATTTGATGGAACTTAAATGATCCTTAAATTTGATCCTGAACAACGCCGCAGCTCCAATCATCGCAGCATTATCTGTACAAAGATTAAGGGGAGCTAAATGAACTTTAATAGATTTTTTACCTGCTTCACTAATCATCATTTTTCTTAATGTATTATTAGCAGCCACTCCACCAACTACAACAACATTATCCAAGCTATTATCTTCCGCGCATTTTATTGTTCTCTCTACCAAGACCTCTGCCACTACTCTCTCAAAACTTGCAGCGATATCAGGAATTGGAATGGTCTTCCCATCCAAATTTATTCTTTCAACTAATCTTAATACGGCGGTTTTTAGACCACTAAAAGAGAAATCATATTTAAGAAAACCACCTTTTTTATCAGAAATTCTACATTTTGGTAAATTGAACTTAAATGGGTCTCCATTTTTAGCAATCTTTTCAATCGCTGGTCCTCCTGGATAGGCGAGACCTAATAATCGTCCAACTTTATCAAAGGCTTCTCCAGCAGCATCATCAAAACTCTTCCCAAGTCTTTTCATATCCCTTCTCTCATCAACCTTAATCAATTCGGTATGTCCACCACTAACAAGTAATGTAAGGAATGATTTCTTTGGATAGTTTTCTGAAAATAGAATTGAAGATAAATGCCCCTCCAAATGATGTATTCCCAAAAATGGCTTCGAATGTAATATGCAAAGTGATCTTGCAGTAATAGAGCCAACTCGTAAACACCCAACTAATCCAGGGGCTACAGTAGATGCAATGTAATCGACTTCCTCAATTCTCATTTTTGATTCTGTTAATGCCTTTTCTAAAACAAAAGGTAATAGCTCTAAGTGTTTTCTAGCTGCAAGCTCAGGAACAACTCCTCCCCATTTTGAATGATCTTCAATTTGAGATGCAACGATATTTGAATGAATTTTGAACTTATCACCAATATTGGAAACTATTGAGACAGATGTCTCATCACAACTTGTTTCAATAGCTAAAACTTTATGCATATTTGGTTCAACTTGTTCTATTTTAATATTAATTTCTTCCTTAACACATTATAAGAAATTAAAGATTGCAACTTATGAAATTCTTATTTTCAATCATAACCTCAGTTTTTCTGTTTCTAGGAATCACTCCAATTGCTCTAGCAGCTAATGGGCCAGCCCTAAATGCAGATCGAGCAAGCACAGAATTTACAGCGTCAGCACTTACAAGATGCTCTGAAAATCCTAAATTCATTGAAAGAGCAAGTGCTGCAACTACTCAAAAAGACATCACAAGATTTGAAAGATATGGAAAAGCATCATGCGGAGATGATGGTCTTCCACATTTAATAATTGGACCTCCTCTTGAGCCATGGGGGGCCCTTTTAAATAGAGGTCATGAAGGAGATTTACTTATTCCCGGAGTATTATTCATTTATATTGCTGGAATTATAGGCTGGTCAGGGAGAGAGTATCTTATTGAATCAAAAAAGACTAAGAATCCAGCAGATCTTGAGATCATTATTGACCTTGATTTAGCTAAAAAATGTCTTGTAAAAGGAGCTCAATGGCCTCTTCTTGCTAATAAACAAGGTAGAAACGGAGATTTAAGAGAGAAAGATAACAACATTACACTTAATGGTCCTCGCTAAACATCTTTAAAAAACTTTCATAAAACAAATGTTCAAAATTCTAAATACAAAATTTGTCAGATCTGCACCAGTAGTAGCAGCAATTTGGCTAAGCCTTACAGCTGGAATAATTATTGAATTTAATAGATTTTTCCCAGATTTATTATTCCATCCAATGAGCTGATAAATGAGAGAATAATCAAGTTTTTATTAACTGGATTATTCTTTTTGCCGTTTCATCAATATTGTGATTTGTTAATGCAAAATCAAATTCATTTGATACTGAAATCTCATAATTAGCCCTTGAGAGTCTTTTTTTTATTGCCTCTTCTTTTTCTGTTCCTCTATTTCTTATTCTTCTTTCTAACTCTTCTTTATTTGGAGGAAGTAAAAATATTGACAGTGAATTAGGAAACTTGTTTTTTATTTGTCTTGCACCCTCGACTTCAATTTCAAGTAATACAATAAATCCCTCTCTTATTTTCTCATTGACAGAAGACAAAGGTGTTCCATAATAGTTCCCAGCGAATTGAGCCCATTCAAGGAACAGGTTTTGTTCAATCATTTCTTTAAACTTTTCTTGATTTAAAAAGTAGTAATTTTCTCCATCCTTCTCTCCCTCTCTAGGTTCTCTAGTAGTTGCAGATATTGAAAGCCAAAAATTTTTTTCTTTACCTAATATTTCTTTAACAACTGTTCCTTTCCCCACTCCGCTGGGTCCAGTAAGGATAATGAGTTTTTTTTGATTTTTCATATTAAATTTTTTACAGTAAAATAAACATCTTGTGAATCAAAAAGGAATAATAATGCAAAAAGGTGTTCCACAGATAATGGATATTACATCTATTAAATCTGTCTTGCATTATTTGACAAAGAATATTTTACCTTCAAAGTTTGAAACTGCCCAACAACCAGATCCTAATACAATTCAATTATGTTTCAGAGGAATTGATTCCCAAACTTGGTTAGAGGTTTCATGGAATGGTGAATCTCCCAGAATATTAAAGATAAATAAGCCGGAAAAAATTGGAAGAGAAAGTACACTTTCTAAACAAATAAGATACGGATTAAAATACATGGCTTTAATTTCGATTGATCAAGATGATTTCGAGAGAGTTATAAAATTTGGTTTTGCAAAAAAACCTGGAGATGAAATTAGTAAGTATTTAATTTTTGAGTTAATGGGTAAACATAGTAATATATTTTATTTGGATAACAAACATAAAATAATTGCAGTTGGTAAACAAATTAAATCGAGTCAATCTAGTTTTAGAACAATTTCAACAGGATCAATTTACTCTGGCCCTCCAGTTAATTACAAAAAACAACCTAGAGAAGATGAGTCTTTTCAATCATGGAAAGACTCAATTTCAATAGTACCTGAATCTTTGAAATACTGTTTAATAAATACCTATCAAGGGGTAAGCCCTATCCTTACAAAACAATTAGAGGTTGTTAGCAAAACTTGCAATTCGGAAATAATGGAAAAAAATATCGATTTCATTGTTGATTCAGACTTAAAGGAAATATTTAAAAATTGGAAGATTTGGATAAATAGGTTTAAAAACAATAACTTTAACTTTTCTATATTTAATAAAGATTTTTATTGTGTTTGGTTTTTCGATAAAGAAATTAATTGCGAAAAAAAGATAGATTTATGCACCGGTATAGAGAATTACTATGATAATCATCTGAAGCAAAAAAAACTTGAATTGTTGGTAAAGAAAATTGAAGGGATAATTTTTAAACAGATCAATATTGAAAAAAAGAATTTAAATATTCAATATGATCTTCTGACAAAATCAGAGGACTACGAGTTATATAAAGAAAAAGCTGATGATATATTTTCTTCAAATGAAATTAAAAAACGAGATATTATTAAGGGACAAAAACTATATAAAAAGTCAAAAAAACTAAAGAGATCTAGAGAATTAATAAAAGAAAGATTAAGTATTTACAAAACAAATATAGAGAGATTAGATGAATTCACTACGCTTCTAGAAAATTTAAATTCTTTAAATCATGAAAAACTTTTTATGCGAATTAAACTGCTAGAAGAAATTATGGAAGAAATTTGTAACGAGTTTAATATCAATATCAAGAGGCAAAGAGAAGTTAAGAAAAGTACATCTGAGATAGAATCTTCACCAATTCAAGTTTATACTCCCAGAGGATTGAAGCTCCAGGTTGGGCGAAATATGAGGCAAAATGACTTAATAAGCTTTAAGTTCTCAAAAAAAGGCGATTTATGGTTTCACGCTCAGGAAGCTCCAGGCAGTCATGTAGTTTTGAAGTCCTCATCTCAAGAAGCATCTGAGCAAGATCTTCAAATAGCTGCAGATTTAGCTGCTTTGTTTAGTAAGGCAAAAAGAAACATTAAAGTTCCAATTAATTTAGTAAAGATTAAGGATCTGCAAAAAATCAAAAAAGGAGGACCGGGTTGCGTTTCCTTTAAAAATGGAGAAATAATTTGGGGAAATCCTACAAGAGGAGAAGATTATATTAAAAAAAATCTTAAAACAGTAATTTAGTTTATAATAAAAAAAATTTTAAATCTAAATGTTTGATTTTCTTTTGGGCACTCATGAATTTTTAGGAAATCATAGTTTTCCAGAATTTATTGTTGGATATCTATTTGGTGCTGCATTAATAATTGGAGCTCCTACTGTTTTCTTACTACTAGCCTTCGTAAGCGCTTTAATGAAAACTAATGGTAAAATGGGTGGTTATAGAGAATATGAAACTTATGGTGAATCATCTTTAAATGATGCCCCTCCTTTCTTATTACCAGATCCAACTAATCCTAACTTAAGCAAATAATTAAGTTAATCGAAAAATAAATTGGACTTTGACAATAGTAGTTTTAAACCTTTTTCTTACAAAATTTTTATCAAATAATAATGAGAGGTACAGGTCAAAGTGAAAAAAAATTATCAGATTCTATGACTTTTAGCGATCATTTAGAGGAGCTTCGTCAAAGGATACTAAATTCAATTTACTCAATACTTATTTCAATATTCTTTAGTTTTCTCATCATAAAGCCTTTAATATCTTTTTTAGAAATTCCAGCTGGTGATATTCATTTACTACAACTTGCTCCAGGAGAGTTTTTATTTGTCGCTATTAAAGTTGCAGGTTACAGCGGATTGATAGTTTCTATGCCTTATATTTTTTATCAAATAATATTATTCATTTCTCCTGGTTTAACAAAACAAGAAAAAAGCCTTATCTTGCCTGCAGTTTTTGGTTCAGGTCTTCTATTTTTTTTAGGATTAATTTTTTCATGGTGGATATTAGTCCCCGCAGCAATCAATTTCTTCATTAGTTTCGGTGCTGATATTGTTGAACCAACTTGGTCTATAGAAAGATATTTTGATTTTGTTCTATTGTTAATGTCTAGCACTGCAATAGCTTTTCAATTGCCAGTATTACAATTTATTCTTGGTTCTCTTGGAATAATCACAACAGAAAAAATGATTTCAAATTGGAAGATAGTTGTAATTTCCTCTGCAATATTATCTGCAGTGATTACCCCTTCAACGGACCCATTAACTATGTCATTGCTATCTATATCGATTGTGTTTTTATTTTTTGTGGGTACTGGATTAACTTACTTATCAGAAAATCTTAAGTCAAAAACTCTTTCATCTTCTCATTAAGATCTAATTGCAAGCTGACAGCTCTACCTAACCTTGGCTTAGCATTGACTTTCTTTAGCCATTCCCTTACTTCTTCTGAATATCCACATCTATTTAAAATCTCGATTTTATCAGCTATCGATTTTTTATATTCATTTTCACTTAAAGGGAATGATTCCTGTCCAAGAAATCCCCACATCATTTGAAAATAAACGAATTTTCCTCTTCTAAAGAGTCTAAAATCATATTTTTTCCCCCAGCGATGAATCAAATAATGTATAACTTCATCTACTAGCAATGGGTTCATTTAAATCAATTAATTAAGACTTCATAAACTTTTACTTTAAATTATTAAAAGTCCTATCTATTTGCAACAGAAATTGAACAATCTGCTCCATAATAACTAATAAATAACAGAACCAAGTATCGAATGACTCAATTAAGTTCCAATGATGTCCCTTCTATGGGTCGAAGGCAATTTATGAATCTTCTTACATTTGGTACTGCAACTGGTGTAGCTTTAGGAGCCCTTTACCCTGTAGCGAATTATTTCATGCCTCTAAGAGCAGGCGGTGGTGGAGGTGGAACTTCTGCTAAAGATGAATTAGGGAATCCAATAACCAAGACAGGTTGGTTAGCTACCCATCAAGCAGGAGACAGAAGTCTAGTTCAGGGTTTAAAGGGAGATCCAACTTATTTAATAGTTAATGAGGGTGGGGAAATAGGAGAATTTGGTTTAAATGCAATTTGTACTCATTTAGGTTGTGTTGTCCCATGGGATAGTGGTGCTAATAAATTCATATGTCCTTGTCATGGCAGTCAGTACGATACTAACGGGAAGGTAGTAAGAGGGCCTGCGCCTTTATCTTTAGCTCTAGCTCATGTCGATATTGAAGATGATGCTGTACTCGTCAAACAATGGTCAGAAACTGACTTTAGAACTAATGAAAATCCATGGTGGGCATAAAAAAAATGAAAGGTCTTAAAAATCAAATTATGAAAAAAACAAGTTTATTTATCTGTACTCTGCTTTTCATTTCAAGCATTGTATTTTATCCAAAGGTCAGTTTTGCTTATCCATTTTGGGCTCAGCAAAACTACGAATCCCCAAGAGAAGCCACGGGTAAGATAGTCTGTGCAAATTGTCATCTAGCTCAGATGCCTACAATTGCAGAGGTTCCACAATCTGTTGGAGCAGACAGTGTTTTCAAAGCTGTAGTCAAAATACCCTACAAAAATGATTTAAAAGAAATAGGGGCTGATGGTTCGGAAGTCCCATTACAAGTTGGTGCTGTTGTAATGCTGCCTGATGGCTTTAAACTTGCTCCACAAGAAAGATGGACCGAAGAAATAAAAGAGGAGACAGAAGGAGTTTATTTCACAAATTACAGTGAAGAGAAAGATAATATCATTATTGTCGGACCTTTACCTGGCGATACCAATAAAGAAATCGTTTTCCCTGTACTTTCCCCTGACCCATCCACTAATAAAGAATATCACTATGGAAAATATTCGTTACATATTGGAGGAAATAGAGGTAGAGGTCAGGTATATCCAACTGGAGAAAAGAGCAATAATGTAGTATTCACTTCTTCCACCGCAGGAACTATAAATTCAATAGAAACAATTGAAGATGGTAGCTATCAAGTCAATATAGAAAACGATAATGGTGAAATAACTACTGAAGCAGTCCCTGTTGGTCCTCAACTTATCGTAAAAGCGCAAGATAAAATTAATGTAGGTGACCCTCTTACTAATGATCCAAACGTTGGTGGCTTTGGGCAATTAGATGCTGAGGTTGTACTTCAGAGCCCTTATAGAGTTATTGGATTGATTGCATTCTTCATTGGTGTAGGATTAACACAAATACTTTTAGTATTAAAGAAAAAACAAGTAGAAAAAGTGCAAGCAGCAGAGGGGATCTAACTTTCTCTAAATGCTTATACTTCAAGCTTTTATACAATCTCCAGGAGAAACTTTTTTAAATTTAGGATTTATAACTATTAGATGGTACGGACTTCTTATTTCGGTTTCAGTTTTAATAGGTCTGTTTGTCTCTAAAAAACTAGCAAAGGCAAGAAATATTAACCCAGAGTACATTAGTGAAATACTTCCATCATTAATAATCTCTTCAATAATTGGAGCTCGAGCTTATTATGTAATTTTTGAGTGGAGGCAGTATAGCGGAGAGAACTTTTTTACTTCTTTTGAACTATTAAATAACATTTTTCAAATACCTTCTTTTCTTGCAGTTTGGGAAGGAGGCATAGCAATCCATGGAGGTCTAATTGGAGGATTAATATCTATTATCTATTTCTGTAAGTCGAAAAAAATTAATTTAAAAACTTTTATAGATATATTAATACCCTCGATTATCCTTGGACAATCAATAGGAAGGTGGGGAAATTTTTTCAATAATGAAGCCTTTGGAGTTCCTACAAATTTGCCTTGGAAATTATTTATACCTATCCAAAATAGGCCTTTAGAATTTATTAATTATGAATTTTTTCATCCTACTTTTCTCTATGAGTCATTGTGGAATCTTTTAATTTTCATCGTCCTTATTATTACCTTTAATAAACAAAATAAAACAGATTTTTTCAGGCCAGGCTTTATTAGCTTTCTTTATTTAATAAGTTATAGCTTTGGAAGATTCTGGATTGAAGGTTTAAGAACTGACCCACTATGTATTGGTGGACTTCCACCTTTCTGTGATGGCGGTATAAGAATGGCTCAATTTATAAGTATTTTTCTATTTTCTTCTGGATTAATTGGAATATTTTTTTTAAGATTGAGAACATATAGTGGGAAAAATAGAAAGAATGGATAACAAAATATCCTTTATTGGTGTTGGCCCAGGCGACCCAGAATTATTAACTTTAAAAGCATTAAAAAAGATAAAAGTTGCAGATGTCATTATTTGGACTGATTCTCTAATTCCTGAAAAGATTTTAGATTCTGCTAAAGAAGGTTCTGAAAAAATAAAAACGAGTTCACTTAACTTAGAGCAAATCACCTCAATTATGATAGAAAAATTTCAGGCTGGGAAAACTGTTGTAAGGTTGCATGATGGAGACCCTTGCCTTTTTGGAGCAATTAGAGAGCAAATCGAAATTTTAAAAAACGAAAAAATTGAAATCGAGGTTGTTCCTGGAGTAAGTGCTTTTCAAGTTGCTGCAGCATATCATGAAGCTGAGTTAACTATTCCTGACGTAACGCAAACAATAATTTTAACTAGAGCAGGAGGGCGAACAGGGATGCCCGAAAAAGAATCTCTGAAAGATCTTGCGAAACATAATTCATCTATATGTCTTTATCTAAGTGCTAGGCATGTGAAAAGGTCTCAAAAAACTCTACTAGAGTTTTACCCTCCAGAGACTCAAGTGATTGTGGGGTTTAGAGTATCTTGGGATGATGGTTGGACATCATTAATAGAATTAAAAGATATGGAAAAATTTTCTATTGAGAAAAAGCTAATTAGAACAACCATTTACATAATTAGCCCAGCAATTAGTAATTTTAAAAGAAGATCTAATCTTTATAATCCATCTTATAGGCATCTCTTTAGGAATAAATAATCTTAAAGTTGATAGAAAAATATTAATTACTATAATTAGTAAAAATTTACTTACTTTGAAAGAAATAAAATCTTTTACTGAAAACATTAATAAAAGAGAAAATTCCTCTTTAAAAAGAATTGGAAATTTTATTAAAGAGGCCAGATTAAGTAGAAATCAATCTATTAAAGAATTGGCTTCTGATTTAAAAATTGGAGCTCATCAACTTAAAGCCATTGAAGAAGGTAATGAAGAAGAACTACCTGAAAAAGTATTTGTCAAAGCAATGGTTCGACGTATTTCACAGAAGCTGAAACTTGATACAGAATTTATAATGAATGAATTCAAGACAGAAAGGCAAGAGATAAAAATTGAAGAAATAGTTGAAGAAGTTGCTAAAAAAACTAATAAAACTAGACAATCTAAGGATCTAAGTCCAGTAGGATTTTGGATATTTATTTTAATTTCAGGCCTTCTTGGACTAATCGCCTCGTCCTTAATTTTCAATTTATTTTCAGACTCTTCTCAGAATCAAACTCCAAAACAAGAACTTATTAAAAAAACTAAATAACTTTTAAATCCAAATTCTTTAGTTCTTTTATTACATTACGGCATAATCTTAAGTTCCATTTTTCAAGAAGAAGATCATTGTTTCTATTTAAAGGTAAGAGTTCAAATTTAAGAATATTTCCCTCCAATTTTATTTGAACTGAGGAAATCACCTTGTCAGGTCTTTGATCAAGAGATGCTGCTAGTCTCAAAATCAATGACATTTCAAGAACTAATGTTTTATCTTCTTTGGATATTAAACTTTGCCAAGACTCATGTCTTTTCTTGGGTAGAGTCTTTCTATGGTATCTAGCAATTGAAGCAATAATATTTGTTTCTGCTTCAGAATAGCCCAACAACTCACAATTTTTTATTAAGTACCAAGAGTGTTTGTGATATGACCCAACATTCACGTATTTCCCACAATTATAGAGATTAGAAGCTGCCCAAAGAAGTTCTTTGGCTTTAGGGTCATTTTCGTTATAAAAGATATTTTTAGTCTGATCATAAATTTGAAAGGCAATATCGATAACTTTCTCAGCTCTTGTACTTTCTACGCCAAACTTTCTGGCCTGATGAACTATGGTTGTTTTTCTAATATTGCTTTGAATATTTAACTCGTTTTTTATTATCCCTTTACGAAGCATCCAATCAACAACTAAACCCTCTCTAAGCGCCCTCTCACTAATGGTTAATTCATTAAAGTTCAACATCTCCATTGCAGTGTTTAATATCAATGCTCCTGGAATAATTATTTCTGCTCTTCTCTCACTTAATGAAGGTATTTTCTTGATTTCCGAAATTGGCAATTTAATTAGTTTTTCCAATACATTTTGTAAATTTTCCTTCTTAAATTTATAACCATGCAACTTTTGTTTAGATTCTCCCAAATCATCTGAAATTAAATTTCCTAATGAGGTTGCAGTGCCACTGGTTGCAATCATAGATAAAGGCTTATCTCCCTTAGATCTACTCTTTATTTTTCGAACAGATGGTTCTAAAGATCCTTTTATAAAAGTTGTTAGAAAAATGAATCTTTCTGAATTTATAGAATCTTTATTTAAAAAATCATTTTTAAGTCTTACTGCACCAATTCTAGAACTGGTAAGAGCTATAGCATCTTTTTTATCTGCAAGTATTAACTCTGTAGATCCTCCTCCAATATCTATGATTACAAAAGACTGATCTTCAAAAGCCATACCAGAAAGAACACCAAGGTAAATTAATCTGGCTTCCTCAGAACCACTTATCATTTCTATTTGAATATCAGTTTCATCAAGAACTCTTCTAATAAAATCTTGACCGTTTGGGGCCTCCCTAACTGCACTTGTTGCTGCTGTAACTATTTGTTTTACTCCATTACTTTTACAATATTCCTTAAATCGCTTAAGAGTAACTAATGCTCTTTGGATTGATTCTTCAGTAAGATTACCCTCCTCATCTCTTTCTCCGAGACGAGTGGTTGATTTATCAGTGAATTTTATTGAAAATGATTTTAATTCTAGATTAATTTCTGCTACTAAGAGATGTGTAGAGTTAGTTCCAATATCTATAGAAGCTACTAAAATTTGATTTTCTTGAAAATATCTTAAATCTTGTTTCTTTATCATTTCTTTTTATAAGATGCAGATATTTTTAATCCATTAATAAATATACCCAAGATTGATTATTAAATAATAGAAATCATTAAATCCTAGTAAGATTATTTAAAGTTATGAAATATACAATAGGTTATATGCAAAATAAAAATCAACAAATTAAATTAAGTACTTTTTTTGAATTATTAAGGTGGAATAAGCCAACTGGAAGAATGATCTTACTTATTCCTGCTGGATGGAGTTTATATTTAACCCCAGATGCTAATCCAACATTTTTAATGTTGCTAAGAATAATCCTGGGAGGGCTACTAGTAAGTGGATTAGGCTGCGTAGTTAATGATATTTGGGACAAAAAAATTGATCAAAGAGTTTTCAGGACAAAAAATAGACCTCTAGCTGCAAATAAAATCGGCCTTAAAACAGCTTATTCAATTCTTTTCTTTTTGATTTTATGTAGTTTCTTTTTGACTTTGTCACTACCTCAACCTGGCAGGATCCTATCAATTTCACTTGCTTTTTTAGCTTTACCTATTATTTTAATTTATCCTTCTGCCAAAAGATGGTTTAAATACCCTCAATTAATCTTATCCATATGTTGGGGTTTTGCTGTCTTAATTCCCTGGGCCGCAAATGAAGGTAATTTAAATAGTGTTGTTTTATTGTTTTGCTGGCTAGCTACTATTTTTTGGACTTTTGGCTTCGACACAATTTATGCTTTAGCAGATAAAAAATATGATATCAAAATTGGAATAAATAGTTCCGCTGTGAACCTTCAGAACAATACAAGAATAACTATTCAAATTTGTTATTTATTAACTTCTATTTTTCTTGCATTATGCGGATTTATTAATCAAATGGATTTTATTTTTTGGCCAATTTGGCTTTCAACGGCAATCTTAATGCAGCGAGATATACTTAAGGTATTTCCTGAGGAAAAGCAATCTATAAAAAATATTGGGAATCACTTCAAAAATCAATCAATTTATGGAGGAGTTCTTTTATTAGGAATTATTATTTCCTCATAAATTCTAAAAATGGTCTTTAGATTGAAAAAAGGTGATCAGATAGATATTCTAGCTCCTGGCTCCTATATTGATGAAGAAGAAAATTTTCAAAAAGGAATAGAAATTTTAAAAACCTGGGGCTTGGAAATTAATGAAAATAATTCTCTGTCAAAAAAGTTTGGTTACTTTGCAGGTAATGATCTAAGTAGATTTGAAGAACTGGAAAAAGCACAAAATAGTAAGCTAATAATTTTTGCAAAAGGAGGCTGGGGTTCTGCAAGAATTTTAGAAAAAGAACCTTCTTGGCAGGATGGTTTAATGCTTGGATTCTCAGATACATGTTCTTTATTACTATCTAAATATTCTCAAGGATTTATAGGTTCTATTCATGGGCCTATGGTTACTGGCCTTTTCAAAGAGCCAGAGTGGAGTCTTGAGAGATTAAGAAATTTACTTTTTGAAGGATATGTTGAGGACATAAGAGGAATTCCTTTAAGAGGTGGGAAAGCTAAAGGAGAAATTATCGTTTCTAACTTGACTATTGCTACTTTTTTAATTGGTACTAATCACTTTCCAGATTGCAAAGGGAAAATAATAATTTTTGAAGATATTAATGAAGATATTTATAAAATTGATCGCATGTTGACTTACCTAAGAATGACTAAAACACTTACTGAAATTGCGGGTATTGGATTCGGAATTTTTTCTAATGATTCCTGCGACCTTGAATGGAAAGATTTACTAAAAAATTGCATTATTGAAAGACTCCAAGAGTTTGATTTTCCTATTCTTTTTGACCTACCAATAGGCCACATATCGGGAAATGCTTGCATTCCTTTAGGATACGAAGCCACTTTAAATGGTGATAATGGCATTCTTAGTATCGATACACCTTTTTAACTAGGGGTTCTTCACAAAAAGTTTTGCTATTTTCAAATCTATAGGGGACGTAATTTTTATATTTGAATAAGTTCCTTCAATAATCTTCACTTTCCAATTAAGCATTTCAAATAGTGAGGCATCATCTGTGACTTTCCAGTTTTTATCAATTGCCATCTTATGAGCTTTTTTTAATCTATCTACTAGAAAGCCCTGAGGAGTTTGCGCTGCCCATAAATAATTTCTGTCTGGTGTTTCTTTAATAAAACCTTCATTATCAACAATCTTTATAGTGTCGGTTACCTTAGTGGCCAAAATTACAGCTTCATTTTCATCTAATTTCTTGGCACAAAGGTCTATCAATTCAGGATTAATTAGACATCTAGCACCATCATGTATTAAAACTTTTTCAGCATCTTTTGGTAACGCTTTTAAACCATTAAAAACTGACTGTTGTCTGGTGTCACCACCATTAATCCAATGAACTTTGTGGGCAAAATCCTTTGCTGAATTTAATAATAAATTTTTATCTTTCGGTTGACCAATTATTCCAACCCAGTTTGTTGAGCTTGCAGAAAATACAGATTTAAGTGTCCAATAAATCAAAGACTCTCCTTCTAAATCAATAAGTAATTTATTTTTTCCAGCTTTCATTCTGCTACCACTCCCTGCAGCTGGTATTAAAAAATGCACAATAGAAGGAATTAATATTTTCTAGACAATTATAAATAAAAGCAATATCTTTACACAAATAGTACTACGATTGAAGATTATAAAATTTCATAATGTCCAATACAGATTCATTATCAGGCAAAGTTGCTTTAATCACTGGAGCTAGCAGAGGAATTGGTAAAGAAATTGCTTTAGAACTAAGCCGCTTAGGAGCAGAAGTTTTTATTAATTACTCTTCTTCTGATGAAAAAGCTGAAGAAGTTGTAAATTCAATAAAAAATTCGGGAGGTAAAGCTCATAAATTAAAATTTGATGTATCAAGAGAGGATTCTGTCAGTTCAGCTTTTGAAGAAATCATAAAAATTAATGGCTCCATTGATATTCTTATTAACAATGCTGGTATTACTAGAGATGGACTATTGATGAGAATGAAATCGGAACAATGGGATGATGTATTAAATACAAACTTAAAAGGGGTTTTTCTTTGTACAAAATATGCTTCAAAATTTATGATGAAAAAAAGAAGTGGTAGTATCGTAAATATTTCATCTGTTGTTGGAATAATTGGTAATCCCGGTCAAGCAAATTATTCTGCAGCTAAAGCTGGAGTTATTGGATTCACCAAAACTTGTGCTAAAGAATTTGCTTCAAGAGGTATAAACGTAAATGCAATAGCTCCAGGCTTTATAGAAACAGAAATGACTGAAAAACTTAATACTGAAGAGATACTTAAAGTTATCCCTTTAGGGAAATTAGGAAGTTGTACTCAAATTGCAAACTTAGTGTCATTCTTAGTTTCAAGTAATGCTGGAAGTTATATCACAGGGCAAACAATAAGTATAGACGGAGGTATGAGTATTTAATTATGTACTTTCATAAGGCTGTCCTAATTCATCTCTTAACCTTCTAATTTTCTGTAAAAGTTTAAGTCTTCGACTTCTAGCCGTTAATGTCAAGAAAAATCTTAAAGGAAAATATATTAATGTCATAGCAATCGCGAGGATTGCGGTAAGAGTAAAAATAAGATTATTTGTTTCTTCCATAACTTAAAGATACTCTTATTTGAGTGAATTTGTATGTCTCATCAAAAGAAATTCGGCTTTCCCCACTTAATTAAATATCCCTTAAAAATGATTCTATGGGAGATTAGAATAAGACTAAAGATTGAGTAAACATGGCTAAACAGTTAAGTTTTTCTAATGAATCAAGAGAAGCGTTAGAAAAAGGTGTGAATTTTGTAGCTAATGCAGTAAAGGTTACTATTGGGCCAAAAGCAAAAAACGTTGTAATAGAAAAGAAATTTGGTACGCCGGATATAGTAAGAGATGGATCTACAGTTGCTAAAGAGATCGAGATTGAAAACCCTATTTCTAATTTAGGTGCGAAATTAATAGAACAAGTTGCATCAAAGACAAAAGAGAGTGCTGGTGATGGGACAACAACAGCAACCATTTTGACTCAGAAGATGGTTCAGGAGGGATTAAAAAATATTGCTTCTGGTGCCAACCCTATGGAGTTAAAAAAAGGTATGGAGGCAGGCCTAGCTTTTGTCTTAGAAAAATTAAGTTCCAAAAGTATTTCATTAAGTGGTTCTGATATACAAAAAGTTGCAACAGTTAGTGCTGGAGGTGATGAAGAAATTGGATCTATAATTTCGAAAGCAATGGATATTGTTACTTCAGATGGAGTAATAACTGTTGAAGAATCTCAATCATTAGAAACAGAATTAGATATTACTGAAGGAATGTCTTTTGATAGAGGTTATAGTTCTCCATATTTCGTAACAGACCAAGAAAGACAAGTTTGTGAACTTGAAAACCCTAAAATATTAATAACTGATCAAAAAATCTCAACTTTAGTTGATCTAGTTCCAATACTTGAAGAAATTCAAAAGGCAAGCTCACCTTTTCTAATTCTTGCTGAAGATATTGAAGGAGAGGCTTTAACCACTCTAGTTTTGAATAAGAATAGTGGGGTTTTAAATGTAGCTTCCGTGAGAGCTCCGTTATTTGGTGAGAGAAGAAAAGCTGCCCTTGAAGATATTGCAATTCTTACAGGGGCTAAGTTAATTAGCGAAGATAAATCGATGACACTTGATAAAGTATCGATTAATGATTTAGGAAAAGCAAAAAAAATAACTATCACAAAGGATAAAACTACAATTGTTGCCTTTGAAGACACTAAAGATTTAGTTAAAGCGAGAGTAGAGAAATTAAAGAGGGAAGTTAATATAACTGAAACAGAGTATGATCAAGATAAAATCAATGAAAGGATAGCTAAACTAGCTGGAGGGGTAGCTCTTATTAAAGTAGGAGCTGCTACAGAAACAGAAATGAAGTATAAAAAATTGAGAATAGAAGATTCCCTTAATGCTACGAAAGCTGCTATTGAAGAGGGTGTTGTTTCTGGAGGAGGACAAACTTTAATTGAAATATCAAATGAGCTATTAAATTTAAGTCAAACATCTTCCGATGATTTAAGAACAGGGGTAAATATAATTAAAGAAGCTCTTTTGGAACCCACCAAACAAATAGCAAAAAATGCTGGTTTTAATGGTGATGTAGTTGTCGCTGAAATAAAAAGACTTAACAAAGGCTTTAATGTTAATTCAGGAAAATATGAGGATTTAAAAGATTCAGGAATATTAGATCCAACCAAAGTAATAAGATTAGCACTTCAAGATTCGGTATCTATTTCAGCTATGCTTCTCACAACAGAAGTTGCCATGGCAGATATTCCAGAGCCTGAAGCCACAGCCCCTGTAGGGCCAGGTGGGGATCCAATGGGAGGAATGGGTGGCATGGGTATGCCAGGAATGGGCGGCATGGGTATGCCGGGAATGGGTGGCATGGGTATGCCAGGAATGGGTGGCATGGGTATGCCGGGAATGGGTGGCATGGGTATGCCAGGAATGATGTAAAAATTTAACTTGCTTTTTTATCTTTATTAATCCACTTTCTTAAATTTTTAATATTAGGAAGTGGTAATTTCTGGTTATCAATAGGTTTTTTTATATTATTAGAAGTTCGATCTTTGCTAAATATTATATTACTGCTAGGAGTTTCTAAACCTATTGATTCCGATTTTGTTTCTTCTATATTTTCAACAGTTTTTGATAATTCAAGTTTAAATTGTTCTTGATTTTCTTCTTCATCTACTTCATCCATTAAAGTAGTTTGTTTTTGATTTTCTTCTTCATCTACTTCATCTATTAAAGTGATTTGTTCTTGATTTTCTTCAAGCTGATATTCCCTTAGACCTGGGGTATTGATTAATAAATCATTTAAAGAATCAATCCCAAATCTATGCACCCACTTAAGGATAATACTTTCTTTAAGCAAAATATTATTTTCTGAAGAGGCTTTTTTAAAAACTTTTATTAGATGATTTTTTAAAAGCATAAATTTATTAATTTAACTTTCTATTTAACAGAGGCCTTATGATAATCAAGGAAAAAACTGTTAAAGAAAATAAAATTGATATACAACTCTTACAAGTTAAATCACCATATGGGGCATGTAAAGCCACTAATTCTAAATTCATTGTTTCTGTATAAGCAGTCCTAATAGGTTCAATCGCAAAAGTTAATGGATTTAATGAGGCTAACCACCCAAGCCAATTTGGCATAAAAGAGATTGGAGCTAAAGCAGTACTCGCAAAAAGAAGAGGTAAGTTTATCACAAATATAAGAGCGATTAATTCAATATGTCCGGGCAAGACAAACGCTAAACATAAACTTATTGATGTCACAAAAAGAACCAATAGAATTAGTGTTGTAAAAACAATTCCTAAACCATATAAGTTAGGCCATCCATAACCTAAAATGTAAGAAACGACCATTATTACAATACTCTGAACAAAGCTTAGGATTGTTATATAAATAAAAGAAGATAAAACTATGGATAATCTACTGGTTAGAGGAGCCACCAGTAATCTATTAAGAAATCCAAACTCTCTGTCAAACATTAAAGGGAGACCGGAGTTTAAGGCTCCGCTAAAAGCAGTAAAAACAATCAGTCCCGCTCCTAAAAAGTTCCCATAAGAATCAACTCCTGGTAAAAAACCTTCAGGAGCTTTAGAGAATAGTGCCCCAAATAAAAAAAGCCAAATTATGGGTTGTAATATTCCTGCTAAAAGAGTTGATGGTCTTCTTTTTAATTGAATAAATAACCTCTTCGTTAAAGCAAATGTTTCTTGATATAAAAAAAATAAATTATACTGTTGTAATTCCATAATTAGCAGTATTTACTATTCATTATAGTTAGTTATCCAAAAGTTTTTTTTATCGCATTGATTGCTTTGATTCTTTTTTAAGGTCTCTTTTCCCTGCCATAGAAATTTCGGCATCCAATAATGTTTTACCAGTTGCCTGAAGATATACATCATCCAAGCTTGGCTGACTTTGGGTTAGAGAAAAAATTTCAAACTTTGAGAAGGCCAACTCCACTTTGATTTTCGTAAGTAAATCTTTTTCCTTATCTGCTACAAAATTTATCGAGAAACCTTGAGCTTCATTTATGATAATCTGACTAATTCCATCTATTGAAGATAAAATTTGACATATATTTTTTGCTTCTTCCTGATTACTAAATTCTCTTACTTTCAAAGTTACTCTATCTCCTCCTAATTTATTTTTGAGCTCTGCAGGAGTCCCTTGAGCTATAACTCTTCCATCATCAATTATCACTAATTTGTCTGCCAATTTATCTATTTCATCAAGATAGTGACTGCTTAAAATAATTGTCATTCCATTATTCCTCAAATCTTTCAAAAGTTGCCATATGATATTTCTACTTTCAATATCTAAACCAACTGTAGGTTCATCCAATATTAATACTTGGGGCAAATGTAATAGTCCAGCTGCAAGATCTATTCTTCTTTTCATTCCCCCTGAATAAGTTCCGCACTTACGATCAATCCAATCATTCATTTCCAATTGATCTATTAATTTCTTTATCCTTTCAAATTTTTTGTTTTTGTTGATGTGATATAAATCTGATTGAAAATCCAAAAGCTCTCTTCCAGTTAATATTTTATCAAGTGCAATGTCCTGGGCAACATAACCAATTAATTCTCTAATTTTCCTTGAATTTTTAATCAGATTAATATTATTTATAAAAACTTCTCCACTATCAGGCTCTATTAAAGTAGCGAGTATTTTTATAAGTGTTGATTTGCCAGCACCATTGGGACCAAGTATTCCGAATAATGTTCCAGCTTTAATTTCCATTGATAAATTTCTTAAAGCCTTGATTTCTGAATAAGATTTTGAGAGACCTTTAACTTTTATATAATTCATCAAACTTACTATCTCTTAAAAAACATTTTACATCTAATTTAATTACTAAGGAGGGATACTATAGATAAAAATATTTGCATAGATTGCTGCTCAAATTCTACGGATAGTTGGGTTCTGGAGATTAATAACAAAAGACAAATACCAAACATATATAGAATAGACCACCTAAAAAGAGACTTTGCTCTTGAAAGATCATCAGGATATTTCTTTAATTCATTTATTAATTGCAAAAGTCTTCCATTAAATGGCAATAACATAATTCCGTATAAGAGACCCCCTTCAGGTAAAGCGAAGACTCCCATAATACTCATTAAAACTGTTGCCCATCCGTAACGAGAAATCGCTTTAGCAGTAAAAACAGCTCCCTTAACAGAAGGGAGCATAGGAATGCCAACAGATGCGTAATCGTCCTTCAATAAAATTGCAAGTGCCCAAAAATGTGCTGGAGTCCATAACATTACTAAACCAAACAACCACCAGCCACTTAGGCCTACATGCCCTGTGGCAGCAGATGCACCAACTAGAGGTGGTATCGCGCCAGCAACTCCTCCGAAAACAATATTTTTTGTTGTACGAGGTTTCAAAATAACTGTATATAAAATTACATAGCTAAATAAACCAAGAAGAGTTAATCCCGCAGCTAAATAATTTACACCACTTACTAAAAGCATCGAAGCTGCCAAAGTACATGATACTGCAGCTAAAAATACAGTCTCAGATGACAATTTTCCTGCTGGCAAGGCTCTTTTGCTAGTTCTTGTCATCCTTTTATCTAATTCCATTTCCCACAAGCAATTAAGAGCTCCTGCTGCCGCCGCTGCCAAAGCGCCGCCTCCTAAAGTGCAGATAAGCTTCGGGGAAGACAAAGGCCATTCCTCTGTTAAAGCCATTCCTCCTAAAGTTGTTGCCAGTAAAAGTGGGATTAATCTAGGTTTTGCCACTTCAAGCCAAGGTGGCAAAGTTAATCTTTTTCTTGAAGGTACAACTTCATCCCTAATTGAAGATTTATAGTTCAAGTTTTCTAAGTTACTACTGTTCATGAATTGATACCAACCATTTGGGAATTAAGGGAGTGGTTTAGACCTTTTTTGGTAAAAGGATTTCTAAAAATTAATGTAGTTAATATCGCAATAAATAAAGAGGCGTTAAGTTGATGACCGATAATAAAAATAGGTTCATTTAAATTTGTTTTGAGACTTAAAACACCCAAAGCAATTTGGGAAAACAAGAGAAAAATAAGTGCTGAGAGATATTTCCAATTTTCATTAAGCAAATCTCTCTTATAAATTGCAGTAGCAATTATTAATAGAATTGAAAAAGCAATTGGAAAAGCAAATAATTTATGAGTATTTAAAATTAGACATTGTTTATTAAAAGATAAGCAAATATGTGCTGACCAAGTTGATGAAAGCCTTACTCCAATAAAAGATTGAATCAGGGTAAGTAAAAGAGGAACAAACAATAATAATCTCCACCAAATTAATGGCTCTTCTATGTCATCATTTTCTAAATTTTGATTTATTGAAATTGTTGTGATGAGAAGTAGAAAAGCTATTAAAAGATGGCCAGTAACAGTATATGAATCAAGGAGGTTTATGACTGTTAAAGCTCCAAAAGATCCTTGGACAATAACGAGAAAAAGTAATAATGAATAAGTTTTAGGTAACCAATTAGGAATTTCATTTTTCCAAATAATTGAAAGAGCAAATTGAAAAAGAATTAATATTCCAACCAGAAAAGCATCTAGACGATGAAACCACTCTAGAAATACTCTTAGGTTCATATGATTAAAAGGCAAAAAAGATCCATAACACAATGGCCAATCTGGGCAGGCAAGACCCGCCTCCATAACTCTCGTAGCACCTCCAATTACAATTAGTGCGATAAGTGCGAGTACACTATGGCTTCCCAACCTTTTAAAAACTGTTAGATATTTTGATTTATATAATTGGTTATTAATCAAATGGATAGAACCTATTATTTTGCATAATAAATTAGATTCAAAAACTAAACATTAATTAAAAATTAATATGTTTAATTTAAAAAATAATTTACTAATTTAATCTTTTTTCCCTGACAATTAACTCTAAAAAGTTATTAATAATACCCCTTTTATTTCATAAATCTTAAGAAGTTGTGAATTTAAATGTTTTTCTTTTAACAAAGGATGCAGGATTAAAAAAATTGAATATCTTGAGGATATAAATCCAATTTTTCAAGGGATCAATTGTTAAATAAAAACATTTATTTAATTCTAATTATTTCGCTCGTTTTTGCTATATCTTTTTGGATTGGTTTTAATGTAAATTTGCTCCCAGCGGAAGCAAGTATTAATGCACCAATTTACGATGAACTTTTTAAAATTCTTTTCATAATTGGATTAATTATTTTTATAGGAATGACAATAGCAGTTATTTATAGCTTATTTAAATTTAGGAAAAGAAATGATCAGATAGGCGATGGTATAGCTTTAGAGGGAAATTTAAGCTTAGAAATTGTATGGACAATTATCCCTTCAATAATTGTTTTATTAATAGGTCTCTATAGCTACAACATCTACGATCGAATGGGAGGGATGAAAGAACTAAATCATAACCATGAAATGATGAGTTCTAACACTGAAAAAATATGGGCTGGAATAAGTCAAACTTCTGATAATGAAATAGCAATAAATAATTTATCAATTGAAGTTTCAGCTATGCAATTTGCATTTCTATTCAATTATCCCAAGGGCAATTTCATATCAGGAGAACTACACGTTCCTGTTGATCAAAAAGTATCAATGAAAATGGAATCCAAAGATGTCATTCATGCTTTTTGGGTACCAGAGTTTAGAATTAAACAGGATATTATTCCTGGACAACCGACGATCCTAAATTTCACTCCCACAAAAGTAGGAAAATATCCGATAATTTGTGCAGAATTATGTGGACCATATCATGGAGGAATGAGAGCCTCGATAATTGTTGAAGAAGAATCTGATTACAACGAATGGTTTAACAAAAATAAAAAACCAGAGGTAAATTTATGACAATATCAATTGATCCAAAAAAAACTAATAATGAAAGTCTTCAACCCAAAGGGTGGCTTAGATACTTTAGTTTTAGCCTTGATCATAAAGTAATTGGGATTCAATACTTGGTTTGCGGTTTTCTCTTCTATTTAATAGGAGGAACTTTAGCGAGTGCTATAAGAATTGAATTGGCCAGCCCAATGTCTGATTTTATGCCAAGAGATGTTTATAACCAAGTTTTAACTTTACACGGAACAATAATGATATTCCTTTGGATAGTTCCTGTAGTTAACGGTGCTTTTGGAAATTATTTAATTCCATTTTATGTAGGTGCGAGAGATATGGCATTCCCAAGATTAAATGCAGTAGCTTTTTGGTTAATTCCTCCTTCAGGTTTTATGCTGGTAGCAAGCTATTTTGTTGATGGTGCTGCTCAGGCTGGATGGACTGCTTATCCACCTTTGAGCATAACTACTCCCCAATCGGGACAAATTATTTGGATTCTGAGCGTTCTATTACTTGGAGGCAGTTCTATATTTGGTGGAATCAACTTTATCGCGACCATTATCAAATTAAGAAGGCCAGGATTAAAACTTATGCAATTGCCAATGTACTGTTGGGCAATGCTTGGAACAAGTCTATTAGTTGTTTTATCAACTCCTGTATTAGCTGGCACTTTAATTCTACTTAGCTTCGATATCATCGCTAATACAGGGTTTTTCAATCCTGTCTTGGGTGGCAATGTCGTAGTTTATCAGCATTTATTTTGGTTTTATTCTCATCCAGCTGTATACATTATGGTCCTTCCTGCATTTGGTTTAGTTAGTGAAATACTTCCTGTTCATGCTAGAAAACCACTTTTTGGATATACAACAATGGTTTTTTCAATAATGGGGATAGTAGTTTTAGGTTTAGTTGTTTGGGCTCATCACATGTTTACTAGTGGAACGCCCCCTTGGATGAGATTGTTCTTTACTATTGCCACAGCATTTATTGCAGTTCCAACTGGTATAAAATTTTTCAATTGGGTTGCAACGTTATGGGGAGGTAAAATTTCCATCAATAGTGCAATGTTATTCTCTTGCGGATTTATTATAAATTTTGTTTTTGGAGGTATCACAGGAGTTGCTTTGGCACAGGTACCTTTCGATATTCACGTACATGATACCTATTTCGTTGTAGCCCATTTTCATTACATAGTTTATGGAGGGACTGTTTTTATTATTTTCTCTTCAATTTATCATTGGTTCCCCAAAGTAACTGGGAAAATGCTCAATGAAAAATTAGGAATTTTACATTTTATCATTACCTTTATTGGATTTAACTTGTGCTTTGCTCCTCAACATTGGCTTGGTTTAAATGGAATGCCAAGAAGAGTTGCCGAATATGATCCTCAATTCCAGTTCGTGAATCAAATTAGTAGCCTTGGGGCTCTTTTGATGGCTATAAGTACAATTCCTTTTTTAATAAATGTATTCCTTAGTGTGAGGAATGGGAAAGATGCTGGAGATAACCCTTGGAATGCTCTTACACCTGAATGGTTAACATCTTCTCCACCTCCAGTTGAAAATTGGGAAGGAGAAGCTCCATTAGTTGAAAAACCATATGGTTATGGTAAAGAAATTTCTGAACGAAAATAAAAACATATGACAACTTTAGATAGCTCAAAAGAAATTCAAAATAATAATTCTGAAGCCACTGAAACACATGAAGACTTCAGAATGTTTGGTCTTATAACTTTCCTAATTGCGGACGGAATGACTTTCGCTGGATTCTTTGCTGCTTATTTAACTTATAAAGCAGTAAATCCATTACCTGATGGTGCTATTTATGAATTAGAACTACCAATACCTACACTCAATACAATTTTGTTACTTGTTAGTAGTGCAACTTTCCATAAAGCAGGCAAAGCACTTTTAAAAGATAAAAACTCTGAATCCCAAAAATGGTTATTTTTTACTGCTTTTCTTGGAATTATATTTTTAATATGTCAATTATTTGAATATTTTCATTTACCTTTTGGATTAACCGATAATTTATTTGCAAGCACTTTTTATGCTCTAACTGGTTTTCATGGATTACATGTCACTTTAGGCACTTTAATGATTTTAATTATTGCTTGGCAATCGAGAATCAAGGGCGGAAGATTAACTAGTCAAAATATGTTCCCTTTGGAAGCTGTTGAATTGTACTGGCATTTTGTAGATGGAATATGGGTTATTTTATTTATTATTTTGTATCTTTTATAAAAAACTAAATTTTAAAAATTAAATATAATTTTACTAATTTATATTGCCACAATTCTCCTTTTTAGTAAGAATATATAATTAGAAATTTGTCAGATAATGCTAGAAGGAAAAGAACTTCTCGAAAAAACAAAATTATTAAGTAAAAAATCGGAAGATGAGATAGCAAAAGGTTGTGGGTACGTAGGTCCAAGCGGAAGAATCTTAAGAAAAAGTTTTTATAGAGCGCTTATTGAAGCTAAGGGTTACAAAATAGGAAATGGTCGTCAGGGGAAAAATGGTAATAGACCTTCAAGAGGCAGACAGACAGAATTCAAAACTAAAGTTCATGGCAATGGGAACCTATTAATTGGTCATGCCTACACCAAAAAATTAGGACTAGAACCTGGTCAGGAATTTAAAATCGATCTTAAAAAAGAATCAAAAACAATCTATCTGATTCCATTAAATTAAAAAATATATTTTACCAACCGTTTTCTTTAAGCCACTCGGAAGAAATATTATTTGAAGATAAATCTTGATTACCTTTTTTATTAAATAAAAGTAATTTCTCTACATATTTAATTAGTGCATCTGCCTCAAGGTTTACGCTGTCACCAACCTTTAATTTATTCAGATTTGTGTTATGCCAAGTATGAGGAATTATCGCAATAGTAAATATTTCTCCTTCCTGCTCATATTTTGCAATCGTAAGACTTATACCATTTACACAAATACTCCCTTTATTAACTACATATTTTGAAAAATTATTATTTTTCCACTTTATTGATAAGAGCCAAGATTTCTCTAATTTTTTTATATTCTCGACCGTTCCAAGGCCATCAACATGTCCGCTGACTATATGCCCTCCTAGACGGTCAGACACCCTAAGAGCAGGCTCCAAATTAACAATCTGATTCAGGTTGGACTTTACTCCTAAAGTTGTTTTTTTTACTGTCTCCTCACTAACATCAACAGTAAATTTATTTTGAAAAATCTCTTTAACTGTCAAACAAATTCCATCAACAGCTATGCTGTCACCGATTGCCATATCAAATAAATTATCTAGAATTTCAATTTCTAAAATATTTTTTTCTTGTCTTAGTTTTCCAACTGATTGAATTATTCCTGTAAACATAGATTTAAGAAAAATATTTTTGCAAAATTTTGTATTTACTTTAATTTACTTTAAATGATTTTCAACTATAAATAAATTAAAGATTAAATAAAAAGAAATTGATCATATTTAGATGATTATTAATTCACAAAAAAGATCATTTGGTAGGGGGGCGAAAGTGAGCTTATTCACTTTAGGGACAATGCGAGCAACTGAAAGTCTCGAAAAAATGTATAGCATAATAAAAAATGCATATTATGTAGGTATTAACCACATAGAAACAGCACCCTCTTATGGCGATGCTGAATCACTTATTGGAAATTCAATAAAAAAATTAGCAATAGAAGAGAATATAAAAGAAAAAAATTGGGTGATTACTTCCAAAGTTTTACCAAAGGGCGATTTTGACTTTTTAAAAAATAATTTTAAAAATTCTCTTAAAAATTTAAATCGCGAGAAAATTAATAATCTTGCAATTCACGGACTCAACTTAAAACAACATCTAGATTGGGTTCTTGCTGGAGAGGGTAAGAAATTCATATCTTGGATACTTGAGGAGGAACTAGTTGATCAAGTCGGTTTTAGTTCTCACGGAAGTTATTCACTAATTAAAGATGCAATTAACTGTGAAGTTTTTACTTTTTGTAGTCTTCATTTACATTATTTAGATCAATCTAAGATTGCTTTAGCAGAGGAAGCTATAAAAAAAGGTATGGGAGTTTTAGCAATATCACCTGCAGATAAAGGCGGTAGATTGTATTCTCCAAGTGATATTTTGATAGAGGCCTCTAAGCCTTTTCATCCATTAGAATTAGCTTTTCGATTTCTTCTAGCAAAAGGCATTACAACTTTATCCTTGGGGGCGACAAACAAAAAAGATTTTGAATTTGCGCATAAACTTAGAAACTCATGCGAGAAGCTAACAAAACTTGAAAAAAGCGCCCTTAATAAAATTGAGGAAGTTTCTAATGAAAGATTAAATTCTACCAAATGTGAACAATGTAGATCTTGTCTTCCATGTCCAAATGAAGTGCCTATTCCAGAAATACTTCGTTTAAGAAATATATCTGTTGGTTATGGCCAATTAGAATTTTCAAAAGAAAGATACAATTTAATAGGAAAAGCTGGCCACTGGTGGGAAGAAAAAAATTCCTCATTTTGTCAAGAATGTAATGAATGTGTTCCTAAATGTCCTAGTAAATTAGATATACCAAATTTATTAAAGGAAACTCATAACTTATTAATTGAAAATCCTACAAAAAGATTATGGGGATAATGACTCATTCCAGATATTTTTAAGATTAATTTTTTGATCATTTGTTAAGACAGGGAAAGACCAACTATTTTCCCAACATTTCTCAGAAGGTCCTGAGGTGGGGAGTATTTCAGATTTATATTTACTTTGCAAATAATCACTATTAAATGGTAGGTACCAACCCTGGCTCACTAATTTATCTACTTTTGATTTATTTTCTAAAGATTTAATCCATTTAATTAAGATTGCATTGTTTAGATTTGATCGACTAAGTAAAAAATGCCACATCAAGGGTACACCTTGGCTTGGGAAAACTAAAGAAAGCCTTGGATCTATTTTTAAATATTTTGAACAGAGACTATAAGGAACTATTGCGACACAAGCATCAGAATTAATCAACCAATTGAGCATGTTTTTATCATCAAATAACATTGCTTGACTTTTTAGTTTTTTTAAAGGATTAGATGTATTAATTTTTTTAGCAATTGAAATTAATATTCTAGGACTTTGTGGAAAAATGACTTTTCCAGTTAATTTCTTAGAAAGAAGAAAATCCCAAGAAATTCTTGCTGAATTTAATAATTCTTTATTATTTTTAATGATAATTGTGTAAGGTACAACGCCAATAGGAAATAATTTACTTCTCTTATTTTGATTAAAACTTCCCAAAAAATCTATCGATCTCTTATCCAAATTTTCAATTAATGGATATTCATTTATTTTTGCAAATTCTGAAAAATCTATACTAGTAATCCATCCATCGTTTATTAAAGTAAAGTCTGAACTTAAAATTGTGTTTTTATTTTTTTGTAGCTGGATACTTTCAAAATTAATTTTTTCCTGCTTCCAATCTTTTGGAATCATATCTTTGAAAGATTGGGGATAAAAAGAATTTTGAAGTGCAATTTTTACTTTCTTAGGAAGATTACTGCAAGAGTTTAAGAGAAATAAAAACGAGAGCTTACCATAATTTAAAAATTCTCTTCTGGTTGCAAATTTTGATAACATTCAGCAATCCTTCTCTAAAGAAATTTGACCTAGACCCTTCATCATTTCCAGATTTTGTTGACACAATGAAACTATTTCTTCATTTTTAAATCCATCTAAGAAAGCAAGCAATGATATTCCACCAGCACCTACACCTTCTTTTACATGACCTAATTCATAATCCCTCAATTCTTTGTATTTTGAAGATTTGAAATTTAAAGGACTGGCTAAACCTAATAATTTGACATCATATTTTTCATTAATTAGATTTACTAAATCATTTAGAGAATTATCTTTTAAAAGCCACCCAGTTGTCGCAATAAAAACATCTTCAATAAATTCATCTTTATTTTTTTCATTTAAAAATTCTAATACAAGCAAAATGATCGCTAACATCTGACTTCCTCCAGACATAATTACAGGTTGTTTTGCTAACCTGGCACCAATTAGAAGACCCATTGAGAAAGCTTGAAAAGGATCACCTACAGCCGCGACAACATCAAAAGAGTCGGAATCAGCCTTGAAATTTGCGTTGAAAAGTCCTCTCTCAACTACTTGTCTTCTTAATTCTCTTGGAGCTTTAAATAAACTACTCCCTACTAAATTAGATACCTTCAAACCAAAAGCTTCCATTACTGCCTGAGCAGTTGTGGTGCCCCCCGGTACAGATTCAGAAATTAAAACTGGTTGTTTTAAGGATTTTCCTATCGCAAGACCTTTTTCGTAGAGGTTTAAAACTCTCTCTTTAGTCATCGATTTACCAGTAGTAAGACAATTTGATGGGCCCAAATTTCTATCTTCTAGAACCAAATGATTAAAATAAGGCTTTAATCCTATTCCAAGAGGCACAATAACTGGATAAATATTTATAAGCTTTGAACAAACATGACTGATTAGGGCAGGAGTTACTCCTGCATTGAGAAGAGGCAATTTATATTTATGATCTTTTGAAGGACCTTCAAGCAAAAATTCGGCATCTGCGAGCGCAGTTGTTCTCCTTGATTTTGCATTAATGCCTGCCGCAGAAATTCCAGGAATTTGAGATGTATTAGTGCCAGCAATTATAAGAAATATTTTTAAATTTTTTATATTCTTTTTCAGTATTTCTATCTTATTAAGTTGTGTTTTTTTATTGGATTCATAACCAAAAAAATTTATCCCTAATTCTGTACTGTACATTCTTACTTTTTTTAATTTTTAAAATCAACTAAGCTATTTAATAATCTTGGAGGATCTGGGATGGTTAATTTGAATTTAGGAAACAGAGAATAGGCAACTATATGTACAGTTAAAACATAAACTATTTCTTGAAAAATTATTAATAAAATTGCACCTATTTGTATACTCAAAATTGAGGGATATAAAGCTAAATTAAATAATCCAATGAACTTCTCTATTAGACCATAACTCGCTCTAGTAATTAACACCCAAAGATTATCTCCAACCAACGTTGATAATGCTATTACTCTTATTAAGAAGCCAAGGGTTCCAATAACAACTCCCCCAGTTAAACTAAGTTTCCAACTCTTTTCTTTAAACCAACACCAACCTAACCAAAAAGCCAAGATCCCATAAGGAAATAAAAATAAAGTTCCTCTAACAGGACCCATAATTATGAATAAAAGTAGAAATTGTATTAGAAGTCCTTCCAATGCGATTTTAGTTCCTCTTCTCAAGTGCAACAAGATCATTGGGAGGGGTAAAATCAACCTTAATAAAGCTCCCCCAATTGGCAGGTAATATAATGCAACCCATAATAAAGACGAAAGAGATGCTAAATAAGAGGTCTCGACAATATTTAATGCTTCAGTTTTTGTTGTTATTTTCATTTTTTGTTGAATATTTTTAATTAATTTTTATTCATACTTTTACTTTTTGAATCTAAGTAACGTTCAATCTTTTCTATTTCAAAATTTACCTCAGAATTTCTCAATATGGAACTCAATTCTTCAGTGGGATCTTTTGGATCTACATCTTTTAAAATGAATATTATTTTGTAAGATTGAAGATCATTTTTTCTTTTTTTTGAAAGATTCTTAATTTTTTTATTTTTTTTATTATCAGATTTTTTGTTTTCTTTTTCTACATTTATATCGTTTTTATTTTCAGGAGCATTTTTTAGTTTTTCTACTTTTTTAATTTTTTTTTCTTTTTCTATATTTATATCGTTTTTATTTTCAGGAACATTTTTTAGTTTTTCTACTTTTTTAATTTTTTTGTTTTCTTTTTCTACATTTATATCGTTTTTATTTAAAAAGTAATTTTGTAAATCTTGATTTTTGCTAGTTTTTTCTAAATCATTAAAACTACTTTCAAGAAAATTTCCAATCCTTCCTCCAGAGCATGATTGCAAGAAAATTAAAAAAACTAATAAAAAAAATTCTTTTTTTTTAAAAAACATATTTTTTCTAATTTTTCTTTTTCCTTATAGTTTTTTTATTGCTAATTTTTGTTTTTTTTAAAATTGCACCATTTTTATCTTTTAGTTTTTCTTCTAAAAGAGATACTGCGTCATCTATAGTAAATTTTTCTATGTCAGTATCTTTAGCAATCGAAACATTAGTTTTGCCACATTTTAAATAGACGCCATATCTTCCATTTAATATTTGAATTTTTTCTTTAAATTCTTTCGGTTTTCCAAAGTCTTTAAGTACCTCTTGACCACCTCTACCCATTTTTGGCATCGCAAGAATTTCTAATGCTCGTTCTATATCAACTGTAAAAACATCATCCTCTTTCTTTAAGGATCTGTTTTCAGATTCATTCTCATTTTTAATCCATTTAATATACGGGCCAAATCTTCCTCTATCAGCCTCAACAACTCCTCCTTCAGGATGAACTCCTAACAATCTAGGCAAACTTAAAAGTACAAGAGCCTCATCTAGAGTTAGATCATCAGTTTTCAACTCTTTGGGTAATGAAGCTCTTCTTGGTTTAGCTTTATCTTGATCATTATTTCCCAATTGAACGTAAGGTCCATAAGGGCCAAATCTTAAAAAGACTTTTTCCCCAGTTTTTGGATCAGTTCCAAGATCCGATGGGCCACTTAAGATTTGATCAACTTGTTTTATGTCTAAATCTCCAGGAGTAATATCCATTGGAAGATTACCTTTAGCCTGAATTTCATTACCAGATTCATCAATTTTTGTACCCTCTAGCCAAGGTCCATTAGAGCCTATTCTGACTACGCAAGGAAGGTCTTCGAAATCAACTTGTCTATAAGCTTTACCATCAATATCACCCTCTGTTTTCTGAACCTTTACCTCCAAACCATTTTTACCTTTATAGAAAGTTTCGAGGTATGGTAGCCACTCAAGATTGCCTGAAGATATTTCATCCAATGAAGACTCCATTTTTGCAGTAAAAGTAGTATCAACCAGATCAGGAAAATGTTCTTCTAATAGAGCAGTAACAGCAAAAGCTGTAAAAGTTGGAGCTAGAGTATTTGAAGATATATTCGCATAACCTCTATCAACTATGGTCCCAATAATGCTGGCATAGGTAGAAGGTCTTCCAATCCCTTCTTTTTCAAGTACTTTAACTAATGCGGCTTCTGTATATCTTGCAGGAGGTTTAGTTTCATGAAAAGTAGATTCCTTATTAGTAACTTCAAGACATGTTCCAGTTGTTAAGTTTGGGAGAATAATTTCTTGTTGTTCAAGGGATGAACTTGGGTCATCACTTCCCTCTACATAAGCTCTGAAGAATCCTGCGAAATCAATACTTTTCCCGCTTGATTTAAATAATCCATCCCCTACTCTAATTTCAGCATTAATCATTGTTAACCTAGCTTCCGCCATTTGACTAGCTACAGTTCTTTTCCAAATTAAATCGTAAAGTGATAAGTCTCTACCAGTTAGATTAGTTTCCTTTGGAGTTTTAAATTTCTCACCTGCCGGCCTAATAGCTTCGTGTGCTTCTTGAGCATTTCTTGCAGTTGAATTAAATTGTCTTGGTGAGTTAGATAAATATTCTTTTCCATACATAGAACTGACACATTCTCTAGCAGCTCTTGTGGCTTGTTCGGAGAGATGAACTGAATCAGTTCTCATATATGTTATGAAACCTCTCTCATATAGCCCTTGTGCACATCTCATTGTTTCTCTTGCAGACAAACGAAGCTTCCTATTTGCTTCTTGTTGTAATGTACTTGTTGTAAATGGAGGAACTGGCTTACGAGTGGATGGCTTTTTTTCGATTTTTGAGACTAACCAATCCTCTGAGGAAAAAGTCTTCAATAAATCATTTACTTTATCTTGTCCAATTATTAATGAGTTATTTCCTTTTTTTAATTTACCGGTCTGTTCATCGAAATCGGAGCCATTAGAAATTCTTTGACCCTTTAAACTAAATAATTTAGTTTCGAAAGTAATATTATCTTTTACAAGAGAAGCTTTAATACCCCAGTAACTAGCTTTTTTAAAGGATCTTCTTTCTCTCTCTCTTCTAACAAGAAGTCTTACAGAGACTGATTGAACACGACCAGCAGATAATCTGGGGGCTACCTTCTTCCAAAGTAAAGGAGATAATTCATATCCAAAAAGCCTGTCCAAGATTCTTCTAGTTTCTTGAGCCTGAACAAGTTCCATATCAATTTCTCTTGTTTGATCTAAAGCTTTGTTTATTGCCTTTTTTGTAATTTCATGAAACACCATTCTCTTAGTTGGTATTTTAGGCTTCAGTATTTGCAGGAGATGCCAGCTAATACTCTCTCCCTCTCTATCTTCATCAGTTGCCAGTAATAGCTGGGTCGCGCCTTTCAATGCTTCTTTTAACTCTTTTACAACCTTTTTCTTATCTTTTGGAACTATATAAAGTGGTTCAAAATCTTCTGTTGTATTAACTCCTATCCTTGACCATTTTTCCTTTTTAACCGCAGCAGGTATTTCAGCAGCTCCTTTTGGAAGATCTCTTACGTGTCCCATTGAAGCAAGAACTTCATAATTAGAGGGCAAAAACTTTCTTATAGTTTTTGCTTTGGTGGGACTTTCAACAATAACAAGTGTGTGATCCAAGGTTTATTTCAAAAATTGGTGTTTTTGTTCAGTTAGGGCATATTATGATTATTTGAAGCTTTTTCAAGTAATTTCTTCTGAAAATTTCAAAAATCATACCCACAAATTATAATCAAGTTAAGATTAACTCTTAGACCCTTACAATCAAACATCTAATTTAATCCAATTTAATAAAGTGCCCAACGAAATCTTTACAATTAATTTAAATGCTCAAGCCATTATTCCAGAGGCTTTTATTTTACTAGGTATTGTTGGGACACTTCTTGTAGATTTAGCTGGAGAAAAAACTGCATCTAAATGGGCACCAATAATTTGCTATTTATCAATTGGAAGCTCTCTTGTTAGTTTGGCATTGCAATGGAGTAATCCCGTAGAAAGCGCATTCCTTGGGTCCTTTAATTCAGATAATTTGGCAATCGCATTTAGAGCAATAATTTCTCTATCAACCTTAGTATCTTTGCTTATAAGTTGGAGGTATACAGAACAAAGTGGTAGCCCTATTGGTGAGTTTGCTGCAATAGTTCTTTCAGCCACCCTTGGAGCAATGCTTTTGTGTGGATCTACTGACCTTATTAGTGTATTTATATCTCTAGAAACTTTATCAGTAGCAAGCTACTTACTTTCGGGTTACCTAAAGAGAGATCCAAGAAGTTCAGAAGCGGCCTTAAAATACCTCCTCGTAGGATCAGCTGCTGCTGCTGTCTATTTGTATGGATCCTCTTTTCTTTATGGATTAAGTGGTTCAACAAACTTAGCGACAATAGGCTTAGAGATTATCAATAAGCCATCCTTCATTACTTCTCTAGCTCTTGTTTTTGTCTTATCAACAGTTGCATTTAAAATTGCTGCTGTTCCCTTTCATCAATGGACTCCTGATGTATATGAGGGTTCACCTACACCAGTAGTAGCTTTTTTATCTGTTGGGTCAAAGACAGCGGGCTTTGCATTTGCAATAAGAATATTAAGCACAACTTTCTCTTCTTTTGATGAAGAGTGGAAACTTTTATTTACCATTTTGGCCATATTGAGCATGGCTCTAGGAAATGTTGTAGCTCTAGCTCAAACTTCAATGAAAAGGATGCTAGCTTACAGTTCTATTGGACAAGCCGGGTTTGTAATGATTGGAATAGTATCTGGCACTCAAGATGGTTTATCAGCTGCTGTTTTATATTTGGCTGCATATTTGTTTATGAATTTGGGTGCATTTTCTTGTGTAATACTTTTCTCGCTGAGAACAGGTTCTGACAGAATTCTTGATTATTCAGGACTTTACCAAAAAGATCCTCTCATTACATTAGGCTTAAGCCTCTGTCTTCTATCTCTTGGAGGTTTACCTCCAATGTTGGGATTTTTTGGAAAGATATACTTGTTTTTTGCCGGTTGGGCAAATCATCAATATCTATTAGTAATAATTGGTTTAGTAACTTCAGTTATATCTATTTACTACTACATTTCAGTGATAAAAATGATGGTAGTTAAAGAACCACAGGAAGCTTCTGAAATAGTCAAATCATATCCGGAAATTAATTGGGGAATTGTAGGATTGCCGCCTTTGAGAATTGCACTTTACACTTGCGTAGCGGTAACAGCTCTTGGAGGAATCCTTTCTAATCCTCTTTTTAAATTAGCTAACACAGCAGTTTCAGAAACTCCTTTCTTAAAAGATATTATTGCTACAGCAAATAATATTTCCTAGAAAAATTCTTCTATAAATGTCTAAGAAAGTCGCGAGTTTAGAAAATATATCTAAAACATATGGGAAAGAAGATCTAACTGTTAAAGCCTTAGACAGCATAAACTTAGAAATTTATAAAGGTGATTATTTAGCTGTAATGGGAGCTAGTGGCTCGGGCAAAAGTACAGCTATGAATATTATTGGATGTCTAGATAGACCATCTGAGGGTATTTATAAATTAAATGGTATTCCTGTTGAGAATTTATCCGATGATGAACTCGCGGAAATACGTAACCAAAAATTAGGCTTCGTTTTCCAACAATTTCATCTTCTTTCAGACGCGACTGCACTTGAAAATGTAACTTTGCCCATGATTTATGCTGGTATTGAGCCTGAGCAAAGATTAGAGCGAGGTAAGAATGCCTTAAAAAAAGTTGGCCTTTCAGAAAGAATGAATAATCGCCCAAACCAATTATCTGGAGGTCAACAACAACGAGTTGCTATTGCGAGGGCTATTATCAATAACCCTGCAATTTTGTTAGCCGACGAACCTACTGGAGCACTAGATTCAAAAACCACTGAAGATGTATTAGATCTTTTTGACAAACTGCATGAATCTGGAATAACTATAGTTTTAGTTACTCATGAAGATGAAGTTGCAAATCGAGCAAAAAAAATAGCAAAATTTAAGGATGGAAGAATAGTTGAATTAATAGTTAATTAAATTCAAAACCTTCTAATTACTTTCAGTTGAGTTTCATTTTCAATTCTTAAATTCCCATTGGAATCAATATCTTTAATTTTCCATGTATGAGGACAATAACCACTAGGTAAAAAACTTTTAGTAAGAAACTTATTTGCAGATTTAATCACATAGTCTTTCTTCTTATTACATTCAATTGCATCATAAAAAGCTTTAAGAACTTTGGCTGTCCAATAATATTGATTAATATTCTTAATTTGAAGTACTTTTGATAATGAAATACCTTCTGATGGAGTGTAATTTGAAACATTCATGCCAATTCCTACCCTTACATAATTAATTTCTTTCCCTCTTGTTATCACCCTTGGTAAAAATCCAATCAACTTTTTTGAACCAAAAAAAATATCATTTGGCCATTTCAAACAAACATTTATATTCTTTTGTCTAAGCATTTCACATAACTTAATACCTAAAGACAAATTAAATATTTGACATTCAAATTCTTTTGAAAATATTGGGTAAGCTGCACTTAACCAAATACCACCTTTTGGAGAAACCCAAGTTTTTAAATTTTGGCCAACCCCTGAGAATTGTTCTCTTGCGATTATCGCTACTGGCTGGTTTTTCTTTATTTCAGTATATTTAAGCAAGTTTGTTAGCTCATTTTCGGTACTTTTACATTTTATTTTGTAATGAAGTGTCCAAGTTGGATATTGACCCTGTATTTTTTTTAAATAAAAAACTGTCTTAGCTGCAGGTCCAATAACTTTCACAAATTTTTTATTAAAACAACGAGCATCTTTTTAAAGATTAGATTAACTTTAGTCTTAATAAGTAAATTTTACAAATTGGACAAAAAATATTCGCCAATAGTGAATAGAAGGAATCCACATCCATTAAAAAATTGTCTTGATAATTTCAAAAAATCCTGCGGAGACTTAGATAAACTTTCTCAGATCGAAGAAAAATGGAAGAACTTAATTGGCTTGGAGCTATTTGAAGAATGCAAACCATTAAATATTGAAAAAAAAATACTTACTATTGCAGTAAATCATCCACAGTGGCGCCAAGCTTTAATCTATAACAAGCATAAATTAAAAGAGAGAATCGAGAAAATTGGAATAACTTTGAATGAAATAAAAATAATACAAAATTATGAAATTAAAAATAAAAATATTAAAGCTACTAATGCGAAGATAGTTTGGGCAAACCATCCAAGCAGAATCAATCAAAATAATATGTGCATTTGTATTATTTGTAATTCCCCTACTCCTGAGGGCGAAATCAAAAGATGGGGAAAGTGTTCTTTTTGTTGGAGAAAAATAAAAAACTAAATTTTTTATTTAGTTAAAATTAGTATTCCCATTTGTCCCCCACAAATAGTCCTATATTCAGCTTTTTTAAATCCAACTTCCTTAGCAATATTTATAAGCTCATTTTTCTTTGGAAAATTACTAATACTTTTTTCAATATATGCGTACTCTGGACCTAAATTAAAAAGCCGCGAAATGGATACTACAATTAATCTCAAATAAATTTTCTGAAAAATATTGGATAAAGAATTTCTTGTTGAGTGATTAAAATCCAAAAATCCTGCCCTTCCCTTATCCTTCAAAAGATCAAAAACTTTTTTTATTCCTTCTTCAACATTATTCAAGTTTCTAAGTCCATATGACATGCAAATTCCATCAAAATTTTTTGAATAATCATTAATTTCTAATACATCTTTAACTTCCCACTTAACAAATTTATTTTTTTTAAGCTCTGATTTTTTTTTTGCAATATTTAAGATATCCTTTGCACTGTCAATCCCAGTAATTGATCCCCTTGGACTAACTCTTTTAGAAATTAAGAATGCTAAATCTCCAGTTCCACAGCATAAATCAGCCCAATCTTCACCATTTAAAGGTTCCAATAAATTAACTAATTTCCTTTTCCAAAATCTGTGCAGCCCAAAACTTAATAGATTATTTAAAAAGTCATATTTATAAGAAATTTTATTAAATATATTTTTGACTTCGATAGTTTTTGTGAATTTCATTTTTAAATTTTTAACTTATTTCTTTTTGGTATTAAATTAAATTTTTTATTCATATGGTCTAATTGGAAGTTTTTTTTCGAGGAGGAAAGTCTTTATTTCTCTTAAAGAAAGTTTCTTATCATGAAGTAATGATGCTAAAAGTGCGGCAGATGCCCTGCCTTCATTGAAAACATCATAGATATCTTCTAAACAACCCGCTCCTCCAGAAGCAATCACTGGGATGTTAACAATATTGGTAACAGCTTCAGTCAGATTTAAATCATATCCATTCTGTGTGCCATCACCATCCATTGAAGTAAGCAAAATTTCCCCTGCGCCTAAATCCTCAACTTTCTTTGCCCAACTTAATACATCTATTCCAGTATTTTCTCTCCCTCCTTTTACATATACCTCCCATTGATCTGTCTTATTAACTTTTCTTTTAGCATCAATTGCTATTACGATACATTGATTACCAAATTCCCTAGAACTTTTAGAAATTAAATCTGGACTTCTTACAGCAGAAGAATTCAAACTCACTTTGTCCGCTCCAGCTCTTAAAAGATCATTAATTGCAGAAACAGAATCTATTCCTCCACCTACTGTAAATGGGATTTTCACTGATTTTGCGGTCCTAGAGACAAGGTCAACTAATGTATTTCTATTTTCTACACTAGCTCTTATATCTAAGAATACTAATTCATCTGCGCCCTCATCAGAATACATACAAGCCAATTCAACAGGATCGCCTGAGTCCCTCAAGTTAACAAAATTTACACCTTTAACCACTCTGCCATGGGCGACATCTAAACAAGGAATTAAACGAAGAGCTACCATTTTAGTAAAAATTGTCCAAATGCTGTTAATCTTGCATAATAGCTTCCATTTTACCTCTTATGGCTGAAACAAAATTATTACCCAAAATCGGTAGTAAAATCAAAATTAACATTAACAAAGTAAAAGATAGACTACCAGCTAAATTAATCGATCAAATATCCTCGAATCCTAAAGCCGTAATAACAGGCTATAAAATGACAGACGGCAGAAGTATTGGAATCACCGCAAAATTTCAGAATGGTGAGCAAAATTGGTTTTTCCCAGAAGAAATTGAGAAAGGTTAAAGAGTAAAGTGAATGATCCAAAACAACTATTAGGAATTAAGGGTGCCTCTGAAACATCAAGTATATGGAAACTCCGTATACAGTTAATGAAACCCATAACATGGATCCCTTTGATATGGGGAGTCATTTGTGGAGCAGCTGCAAGTGGGAATTTTGAATGGACATTTAGTAATGTTCTAGCTTCATTAGCATGTATGTTGATGAGTGGACCACTTCTGGCTGGTTATACCCAAACCATAAATGATTTTTTTGATAAAGAAATTGATGCAATTAATGAACCAAATAGACCAATTCCTTCTGGGAAAATTTCAATTAAAGATGTAAAAATACAAATCTGGGTATTACTTATAGCAGGATTAATAGTTGCTTTTCTATTGGATTTATATGCTAAGCACAGCTTCCCCTCCGTCTTACTTTTGGCATTAGGAGGTTCCTTTGTTAGTTATATATATTCTGCTCCACCACTCAAATTAAAACAGAATGGTTGGCTTGGGAATTACGCATTAGGAGCATCTTATATAGCTTTACCTTGGTGGGCAGGACAAGCCTTGTTTGGGAAATTAACTCTCGTGACGGCGATACTAACACTTGCTTATAGCCTCTCAGGACTTGGAATTGCTGTTATTAATGATTTCAAAAGTGTTGAAGGAGACTCAAAGCTAGGCTTAAATTCTCTACCAGTAGTATTTGGAATTAAAAATGCAAGTAGAATAAGTGCAGGACTAATTGACATTTTTCAATTGGCAATGGTTATAGTATTAGTCATTATTGGCCAAAATTTAGCCTCTGTAATTTTAGTTTTATTGATAATTCCACAAATTACATTTCAAGATATGTGGTTGCTAAGAGATCCTCTAAAGTTTGATGTCAAATATCAAGCGAGTGCCCAACCGTTCCTTATAACTGGAATGCTAGTTACAGCTTTAGCAATAGGACATAGTTTTTTAGTTGCTTAAGGTGCAAAAGATTAAATTCAAGTCTTTTGTTTTAATAATTCCAATATTAATTTTTTCTGGAATATCTTTTTATTTTTTTAGTATAATGTTTAGTACTTTAAAAGTTGACGTATCTAAAAATAAAAAGTTAAGGGGCACCAATTATTCTTATGTAATATCATCTTCTGATAATAAGATAATAAGCAAATTAAGCCGCAAATTTGAAATAGATAATAGTTATTATAAAATTCCATTTTTTCTTAAACATGCTTTTATATCTTCTGAGGATAAAAGATTTTATAAACATAATGGAATAGATTTAAAAAGTATTTCACGCGCCCTTATTCAAAATATTAGAAGTGGTTATGTTAAAGAGGGAGGAAGTACGATTACACAACAAGTTGCTAGATTACTTTTTCTAAATAATGATTTAAGTTTTCAAAGAAAAATCAAAGAAATATTTATATCACTCATAATTGAATTTAGATATGATAAAAATCAAATTTTAAAATTGTATTTAAATAATATTTATCTAGGATCAGGAGCACACGGGGTAGACGAGGCTGCCCAAGTTTATTTTGGAAAATTTATAGAAGAATTGACATTATCAGAGATCGCATTAATTGCAGGATTAGCTCCAGCCCCATCAATTTATTCACCTTATCAAGATTTAGAACTAGCTATTAAAAATAGAAATAAAGTTCTTGAATCAATGTATATTGATGGATATATTTCTCTTGCAAATAAGAATAAGGCTATTAAAGAAAAAATAAAATTAAATTATCAAACAGCTGATAATTTTTTAGATGATAAATTACTTATAAACTTTATTCTTCACGAAACAGATAAAAAAATTGGGAGTAAAAATGATTATAAGTTTTTAAGAATTAAATCTTCTATCAACAAAGATTGGCAAGAAAAAGGTCAAAAAATATCAAGATATGCTGGGCCTAAAGAAATTGAATTTGCTCTGTTATCTATCGAATCAAACACAGGACTAATCAGGGCAATGATAACCAGCAAAAATCCATCAATTAATGAATACAATAGAGTGATTTCATCTGTAAGACCATTAGGTTCTACTTTTAAAATAATCCCTTATGCTTCTGCATTAATAGAAGGAATAAAATTAAGCGATAAATTTGAAGACTTACCAATATGCTGGGAAAGTTATTGCCCAAAAAATTTTTCAGAAGACTATAGAGGTTCAATATCTTTGATTGAATCATTTAAAAGCTCATCAAATATCGTTCCAATATCAATAACAAAAAAAATCGGCTTAAAAAATATTATTAATTTAGCGAATTCATTTGGACTAGGTTACGAGCAAGAGTTTGAGGAATTCCCATCATTAGCTATTGGATCCTTCGGAGATAATCTTTTAAACATCACAAATGCATATTCTGCAATAAACAATAATGGGAAGATCCAAAGCCCTGAAATCATAGAAAAAATAGAATCATTTAAAAAACAACCTATTTGGGAAAACAAATCTATTTCCAAGAAAATATTAGATTTAAAAATAAACGAGAAAATAAATAAACTTCTTGAAAAATCTGTAAAAGAAGGAACTTCAAAAGCAGCCTTTATAAAAGGAAAGAAAATTTATGGGAAAACAGGAACATCTGATGGAAATAAAGATCTCTGGTTTATTGGTTCAATTGATAACCTTACAACAGGGATCTGGATAGGTTACGACGATAACAAGGAATCTGAATTATCTAGTGGAAATGCAGCTTATTTATGGAAGAAGTTCATATCTGAAATTTATAAAATTCCAATTAAAAAATAAATTATATTTTTAAGATTTATAAGAAATTATTGCAGAATAAAATCCATCACCAGGATAATCCAAGCTAGGTAAAATTTGTTTTTGGCTAACCAATTTTAAATTTTTGTTTTTTTCAATAAATCGTTCAATTAATAGATTATTTTCATCGGGACAAATAGTGCAAGTTGAATAAACTAAAGTACCATTTTTCTTCAAAAGAGGGAAAATACTCTCCAAAAGTTTTTCCTGTAATAAAGTTAAAGATTTTATTTTTTCTTTACTTAAAGACCATCTAGAATCTGGATTCCTGGAAAGAGTTCCAATGCCTGAACATGGAGCATCTAATAAAATCTTATCAAAATAAGATATAAACTTAGAATTTAATTCAATCAAACTCGTAGCATCAGCCTTAAGGGTATTAACAGATTTCAAATTTAACCTTTCTAAATTTGATTGCAGTATTTTTAATCTTTTTGCTGATCTATCTACAGCAAGGATTTCAGCACTATCATTTGTTAATTCTGCCAAGTGGGTAGACTTACTTCCTGGAGCTGCACAAGCATCTAAAATCTTTTCACCTTCTTTTGGATTTAAGAGAGGTGCTATCCACTGAGAAGATCTATCTTGAATTGTCCAAAGCCCATCACTATATCCAGGTAAATTTTTTATAGATCTTGGATTAGATTTTAGAGTAATTCCATTATGTAAATCTTTAATAATTTCAGCATCAATTTTATTTTCATGAAGTACCTTCAAAAATTTATTTAAATTAGTTTTTAATTGGTTAATTCTCAAATCAATTGTAGGTTTTTTATTAAATGCCTTTATGATATTTTCACCCTCGCTATTGCCGACCCATTTATAAAGATCCTTCACAAGCCATAATGGAAATGATTCAAGATATGAAATTCTTTCTTTTCTATCAGAAGATAATTCCGGTAAAATTTTTTGTTCTAATTTTCTCGATGCACTTCTCAATATCGCATTTACAGTCCCCGCTAAACCATTTAAATCTGTGTTTTTAGCTACTTCTACAGTGGTAGAAATAGCAGCAGGAAATGGAATTTTATCCATTTTCAATAGTTGATATAAACCTATGTGTAGAAGCCATCTTAACTTTGGAGGCTGCTTTTTATGAGTAATTTTTGATGTATGATCCGTCCAGAGATCAAGAAATTTTCTATACCTTATGCATCCAAAAGATAATTCTGTAATAAAAGCTATATCAAGAGGATTAAATTGATAATTTTTTAAAACCTTTTCAAGGGCATGATCAGAAAAATCACCAGAACTAACTTTTAATAAAATTTCCCAAGCGGCTTTTCTTTGTAAATATCCTATGCTCAAAATATAATTTATTTTTAAAGATAACTTTAATATACAAAAAATTCAAAAATTTAAACTACTTTTTCAATTGCAGAATTAAACCAAATAAAACCTAAGATAGAAATAAGTGAAAGATTAAATCCTAAAAAAAGAAAGATATTTAAAGAATGGATTCTTTCCCGAAAAAATATTTTTTTCTCTTTTTGATACTTCATTATTAAAATAAAAACTTATTCAAGATTTCAAACGGCAACCAATATTGATAGAACCTGCATCAAGCATTCTGCCTAATTTAATTGCTATGGATTCCTCTAATCTAGTGAAATTAGATTGATGAGTAGTTATCCAATCTAATTCAGAAAAAGTGATAATTCCCGTCGAATTACTTTTTAAAAAAAGCTTTCCAATTTCCATTAGATAAATCTAATATTTTCTAAGTTAACATCCTTACTTAATATTTCTTAATAACATAATATTCTTTTAATTTTTCAAAGACAAATGTAGGTTATTACTCTAAATTTATTTAATATCTCTTAAAAATTTATCGGCCGTTTTTAAGTGATTATTTAATTTTTCCTCTGACATTTTATCGAGATTTCTCGTTAACATTGCCAAACGATATTGCTTTCTAAAAAAGCTTTCATTATCTTTAATAAATTTCCAAAATAATCCATCCCATATTTCACACCATGGGCCACTTTTAAAATTAGACATTTTTTTTATATAATTAGAGCTTGATATATATGGCTTTGTTGAAAAGATACCACCATCACTAAACTGACTCATTCCATAAACATTTGGGACCATAACCCAATCATAGGAATCAATAAACATTTCCATAAACCATTTATAAACTTGGTTGGGGTGAATTCTACATAGAAGCATAAAGTTGCCAACAATCATTAGTCGTTCAATATGATGACAATAACCAAATTTAATAATATTTTTTATAACAACGTCTACTGGTTCAATTCCTGTATTTCCTTTATAAAAAGATTTTGGAATTGGCTTATCTTCAAAATTCCAAAAATTACTATTTCGCATCTTTGTTCCGTACTTTTTATAGACGAGGCAAATAAATTCTCTCCATCCAATAATTTGACGAATAAAACCCTCTAAAGAGTTAATAGGAACATTATTATTTTTTGCGAAAAGTAATGCTTTATTTACTACTACATCTGGGGTTAATAAGCCGCTATTTAAAAGAGGAGAAAGTAAACTATGCCATAAAAAAGAATTTTCTTTAGAAATAGCATCCTCATAATCTCCAAATAAGAAAAATCTATGTTTAAAAAAATCATTTAACCATTCATCTGCCTCTTCAAAATTAGTTGGATATAAAAAGTTATTACTTTCTCCAATAAACTCAATATCAAAATTGGCTAATGACCTTTCTGCATTAACTACAAATTTATTTTTTTGTAATTTAGGTGTATCGGGTATATTTATTTTTTTTGGCAATTTTTTTCTGTTCATTTCATCGAAACTCCATTTACCTCCTTCAGGCGTATCATCAGGATTAACTAATATCTTTTGGCTCTTTCTTTGATTCTCATAAAATCTCCCCATAAGAGGTTTTTTTGCATTTGATGCAAATAAATCTTTTAAATCTTCACTGCTCATAAACATAGGAGAAGGCAAAATATTTAAAGCTAAATTATTAATTTCAACAAAATTATTAATCCTCTTCATTATTAAAAAATCATGAGGGTCAATTAGATTTATTTTCTGATATTTATTTTTAATAAATTCTGATAAGTAATCAACTGTAGAAAAATTATTCTTGTTTTCGATATATAAAACTTTAAAGCCAGATATTTCTAAATAATTTTTATAAGCAAGCATAGATGCTCTATGAAAAACTAACTTATTTTTATGATTAATTAATTTATGAAATTTATCATTTCCAAAAAATAATGAGTCTTCCAAAATCAAAACTTCACAATTTATTTTTAAGATTGGGCTTTCTCTAAAAAGTTGATTCGGGAAAATAATTGATACTTGTTTCATCTTTGCGACTTCCTGTTACTGCATCTTTTTGAACAGTAGATAACATCATCCCAACAGTTTTTCCATTTTTTACGCCAATCAAACGGCCTATTGCAAACAGGACAAGTTTTAGTAGAAAGATTTTTCAAAATTTATAATTTTCTTTTATGAGTAGATTTAAATCTAGTTGAATCTTTAAGGGCCATATGTTTTGTATTTCTTCCCGAAACTCTCTTTCTCCAGACTTTGAAAGATTTGGGTTTAAGATTTTGACGCATAATTTTTATCGCATCTTCCTCTTTTAAACCAAATTGATACTCGATAGCTTCAAAGGGTGTTCTATCTTCCCAACACATTTCTATTACTCTGTCTATATCGATACTTTCCATATTTATTTTTCGCATTGTGAGGAACAAATTTTTTCAATATCGGATCTACCTGTAATTTGAAGTCTATATTTTGCCCAATATCTGTAAACCAATCTCAATAATGGAGATAAGAGCTTAATCTTCAAGGGATAATAAACCCAACCTAAACCAACTAATTCATAAGAATATGCAAGTACATCTAGTCCCCTAATAATTTCACCATTTTCAATAATCCCATGCAGGTTTGACATAGCTTCTGAATATGAGATGTCATTAAAAAAACTTTGATCATAATCCTGACTATTAATATCTATAAATGCAATTTGATTTAAGGTATCTCTTTTTTTAAGAAAATTTGTTTCTCTTAAACAAAGTGGACAACCACCATCGAATAAAAAAGTTAATTTATTTTTCATATTTTTATTCAAATATAGAAATTAAATAACTTTTTTGTGGAATAAAAAATTTTTTTTAGAGTACAAGCTTTATAAAGCCTTAATAATTGCCAGTTCTAATTTAGTGAAATTATATTATCTTATAAATTAATAAGCCATTGATTAAGGGATACATCAATGGTTTAAAACAATTTATGATTAGTCATCTAAAAGATGAACTCCTTCTCCTACGTCAGGAGTAAATTTACAATATTTTTCAAAAATAAGTCCAACACCTCTCATTTTCTCTCCTAATTCATCGTTAAATTTATTCCATTCTTCTGATTCACGATCAGGTAATTCCCACCCTTGTTTTTCTACCATACTTGTTATTACTGTATAGTCCCATTCTATGTATGCCATTGAGTTAATTTAAACTACCAAATTATTATAAACCAAGAGATTTAATAGGTAATCAATATTTTTTGAATATAATTTAAAAGTGTGAAAAAATTATAAATGTCAATTTTGCCAAGAAGATTTGAACGAATCAAAAGTGTTTTAGATTGCAGAATGAAAAACTTGACCGTTTTAGTTGAGGATGTCAATAAACCACATAATTTATCTGCGATATTAAGGACATGTGATGCGGCAGGAGTTTTCGAAGCAAATTTTATTAGCAAAACGAATGCCGTTAAGACTTTTAATAGTACTGCTCAAGGCAGTCAAAAATGGGTAAAACTGAATAATTATGAAAACACTATCATGGCAATATCTGATTTAAAGAATAAGGGTTTTAAATTATATGGAACGACTCTTAATAGTGAATCAGTAGATTATAGAAATTTTGATTATTCTCAAAATACATGTTTTGTTTTAGGAGCAGAAAAATGGGGACTAAGTAATGAACTTATATCAATGGTTGATCAATCAATTTTTATACCTATGACAGGTATGGTTCAATCTCTGAATGTTTCAGTTGCTGCTTCTATATTATTATTTGAAGCTGTTCGCCAAAGAAAAAATAAAGGTATATTACCCTCTAATGGAGAAGGTTTAAATAAGGATGAATATCAAAAAACACTTTTTGAATGGTGTTACCCAGAATTAGCTGCGGTGTATAAAAAATCAGCTAAAGAATATCCAAAGTTGAATAATCAAGGAGAACTTGATCCTATTACAGATAACTAAATTTATTCAGAATTTTGACTATCAAAAATTTCTTCAAGGTCCTCTCCTATAAAAGAAAGACCTAAAACTAAAAAAAACATTGCCAAACCTGGGAACAAAGCCGTCCACCAGATGCCTGTAGGTAAAGCGGCAAGAGCCAGATTTAAATCACTTCCCCACTCTGGGACATCTGCAGGAACACCAAGTCCTAAAAATCCTAAACTTCCTAATACCAAAACAGCATCTGCAGCATTTAGGGTAAGCAGAACAGGCAATGGTGTTATTACATTTGGGAGAATATATTTAAAAATAATTTTTTTAACATCAGCTCCTGCAACTTGAGCTGCCTCCACATAAGTTTCGGATTTAACCAATATTGTCTGATTTCGGATTAATCTAAAATATTGAGGAGAGTAAACAATACACAATGCCAAAGCTGCGTTAAGGATACCCTTACCCAATACAAAAGCCACAACAACTGAAAGCAAAATTACAGGTATTGAAAAAATAGTATCCATTATTAGTGATAGGCATTTATCAAAAAAACCACCAAAATATCCACTTAATAATCCCAATGGCAAACCCAAACTTAATGAAAAAAGAATAGCTAAGAATACAACTTCTATCGCTAATGATGATCCTTGCAAAGTTCTTAAGCAAACATCTCTTCCTAATCTATCTGTGCCACAAAAATGATTAAGAGAAGGAGCGGCAAAGATATCATTGCTTAACATTGAAAATGAATAGCCAAAAAAATTATTGGCCTCTAAAAATTTCATTATTAAAACAACAAGAAGATAAAAAAGTACAATTAAAAATCCAGCTTTTCTGATATTTGCGCCGACACGATTAAATGAGTTAATATTCAAAATCTTTTTTTAAAGATATAAATGAAATATACCCAATTCTTTTAAAAATAAATAGCTATAAATTTTAAATTAAAAGAAATTACTGGTTTAATTTCAAGACTGCCATAAAAGCTTCTTGAGGGACTTCAACTTTACCCATTGCCTTCATCCTCTTTTTACCTTTGGCTTGTTTCTTTAGAAGTTTCTTTTTCCTAGAAATATCCCCACCATAACATTTAGATAAAACATCTTTTCGCAAAGCACTAATGCTTTCACTTGCAATAATCCTGCTACCGATTGATGCTTGAATAGGTATTTTAAATTGTTGTTTGGGAATAAGTTCTTTTAATTTCTCAACTAAACTTCTGCCAATTCCATAAGCCTTATCTTTATGAACAATAGAAGTTAATGGATCTGCTCTTTCTGAATTTATTAGAACATCTAATCTAACAAGGTCATTTTTTCTATAGCCAATCAAATGATATTCCATTGATGCATAACCTTGGGTTCTACTTTTCATTTGATCAAAGAAATCTGTAACAACTTCTGCTAATGGAATTTCATAAATCAAGGTAACTCGATCTGTTGTTATGTATTTCATATCTATAAATACTCCCCTTCTTTCCTGACATAAACCCATTAATGTTCCATTAAATTCATTGGGAGCATAAATTTCCATTTTCACATAAGGCTCTTCTATTGATTCTCTAAGTTGTGGATCAGGAATTGTAGAAGGATTATCAATAAAGATATGTTCCTGCTGATTTAAATTAACTTTATAAATAACTGATGGTGCCGTTACGATTAGATCCAAGTCATATTCTCTTTCTAATCTTTCTTGAACAATCTCCATATGAAGAAGTCCTAGGAATCCGCACCTAAATCCGAAGCCCATTGCGCTACTGGTTTCGGGCTCATATTTTAAAGCTGCATCAGATAATTGTAATTTTTCTAGTGATACTCTTAAATCTGGGAATTGATCAGCATCAGTCGGGAATAGGCCACAAAAAACCATAGGATTTGCTGTCTTATATCCAGGCAAAGGATCATTAGCAGGTGAATTTAAAAGAGTAATCGTATCTCCCACTCTCGCATCAGCAACTGATTTTATAGAAGCAGCTAAATAACCAACTTCTCCTGCATGTAATTCATCAACTTGCTGCTGATCAGGCGCCATTATTCCTATCTCATCTAATTCATAATTTTTCTTACTTGCCATTAATAATATTTTTTCTCTCTTATTTAGAGACCCAGATATCACCCTGAAATAAACAATAACTCCCCTGTAGGGATCATAATAAGAATCAAAAATCAGTGCCTTTGTAGGTAGTTTAATTTCATCTAGAGGAGGAGGTACTCTTCTTACGATTGCTTCCAAAATATCTTTAATACCAACTCCAGTTTTTGCTGAACAATTTATTGCATTAGAAGTATCAAGTCCAATAATTTCCTCTATTTCTTGTTTTATTTTTTCAGCATCAGCCCCTGGTAAATCAACTTTATTTAAAACAGGAATTATTTCAAGATTATTTTCTAAAGCAAGATAAACATTAGCTAAGGTTTGAGCTTCTACTCCTTGACTTGCATCAACAACAAGTAAGGCGCCTTCACAAGCTTGAAGAGATCTACTAACCTCATAAGAGAAATCAACATGCCCTGGAGTATCTATTAAGTTCAAAACATATTCTTGAGAATCGTCAGCTTTATATTTCATCCTAGCGGCCTGTAACTTGATAGTAATTCCTCTCTCTCTTTCAAGATCCATACTGTCCAAAAATTGTTCTTGCATATCCCTTTGCTGCACAGTACCAGTATCTTGAAGCAACCTATCTGCAAGGGTAGATTTACCATGATCAATATGAGCGATTATGCAGAAATTTCTAATTTTTGAAACCGATATATCAGTCATATAGAAAGAAAAATTCTCCTCTTATTACATCTTGATTAATATTAGCTAATTAGAATTATGGATGGAAACCAAAAATGGAATTATTTCTTTTTTTAATATCATTTATAAAGGTACTATAATTTTTAGAAACTGGCAGTTCTGGATAAATTAAGTCATTTATTTTTTTCTGAAGATTATGCTTATCGTTTAAAAATAAAACAGATTTTTCTAGAACCTCAACCATAATTGAAACCGCAGTACTTGCTCCCGGAGAGGCTCCCAACAAAGCAGATAATGATCCATCAGTTGAATTTACAATCTCAGTTCCAAATTTCAAAGAACCACCATCTTCAGTTTTTTTAATTATTTGGACTCTTTGACCAGCATTCTTCAAATACCAATCAGAAGGATTAGCTGATGGCATCATATTCTTTAAATTCTCAACTCTTGAGTTATGGTTCTTTAATGATTGTGATATTAGGTAATTAATTAAATCGTTGTTCTTGAAACCAACGTCTAACATAGAAAAAATATTATTCTTTTTAATTGAACTAAATAAGTCAAAGTATGAACTTTGTTTTAGAAATTTCGTTGTAAATCCAGCAAAAGGTCCATATAAAAGAAGTTTTTTATTATCAATCCATCTGGTGTCTAAATGAGGCACAGACATTGGTGGCGATCCAATATCAGCTTTACCATAAACTTTTGAATTATGTTTTTCTGTTAGATCTTTTTTCTCGCAAATAAGCCATTTCCCACTTACAGGAAATCCCCCATAACTTTTTGCTTCTGGAATTTTTGATTTTTGTAAATAATTAATTGTTTTTCCACCAGCCCCAAGAAAAACGTAGCCAGTTCTAATTGAAGTTTTTCTACCTTCAGAACTGATTTCTAGTTCCCATTGTTTTTTATCAATTTTCTTTAAATCTACTAATTCTGTTTTATATCTAATTTCAACATTTTCGTTTAGAGAAACTAATGACAAATACTCTTTAGTTAAAGCCTCAAAATTAATATCAGTTCCTCTACCTATTCTGGTAGCAGCAATTGGAGTAGATGAATTTCTATCTTTTGTTATTAGAGGAGCCCATGATGAAATTTCATCAAAAGATGTAGAAAATTCCATATTATTAAATTCAGGATTTTCGGTCATTTTCTGAAATCTTTTTTTTAAAAAAGAAATATTATCCTGACCAGACACAAAGCTAATATGAGGAACAAATTTTAGAAACTTCTTAATATCAATTTTCCCTGCTTCATACAATGACGCCCATAAAGACATGGATATTTCAAAAGAACGATTTATTGAGAGCGCTTTATCTATTTTTAGATTTCCTTTTTCATCTAAAGGGGTATAGTTTAATTCGCAATTAGCCGCATGTCCTGTACCTGCATTATTAAAAGCGCCAGTACTTTCACTTCCTGGAGCATTTAATTTTTCTATAATAAGAAATTTTATATCTGGTAAAACTTCTGAAATTAGGAGGGCTAAAGTACTACTCATTATCCCTGCGCCTACTAAGACTGCATCAAAGTAGCTATTGTCATTAGTGGGATTTTTAGATGAAGTCACAACAGAAAATTATCTTTTTTGCAATTAATCAGATTTCTTTCTAGGCTTATTATAAAGTTAATCCAAAATTATGAGTACTGAAACACTCTCGCTGACAAACGAAAATGTAGAAAAAGTCCTTGACGAGCTAAGACCTTTTTTAATTTCTGATGGAGGAAATGTAGAGATTGCAGAAATAGATGGTCCAATTGTCAAAGTCAGACTTCAAGGAGCATGTGGTAGTTGCCCAAGTAGCACTATGACTCTAAAAATGGGTATTGAAAGAAAGTTAAAAGAAATGATTCCTGAAATAAGCGAAGTTGTCCAGGTTTTATAAAAATTTTTAACTGAAATATATACTATTTAGCTTTTAATTCCTTCAACAAAGATGATTCCATATCAAGGCAATCAATTGGAAGTCCTTGACCAATAGCAATTAAAAGAGGTGCAAGAATTCCTAAAGTAAAAACTAAATTTGATTGGCTTACATCATATTTACTCAAAGTAAAAGTTATCAAATAAATAATTGAAAAATAAGCATGTAGTGAAAAAAATTCTTTTGGCTTTAACACTGGCCACCTTAAAGTATTTCCCAAGAAATATAAAAAACCTGTCATAAATAAATAGTTACATGAAGATTAAACCAAATATAAACATAAACCTTTTTAGAGACTATTTTTAAAAAAATTTACCTAAGATAATAATTAAAAAAACATTAAATCTTCGTTTCTATTTGTAAAAGCTAGACATGCAGTTAAAAATTCGCTTATAATAATTTGGTAGCAATCGCTACTTTTTCGTTCACCCTCATTTGAGGGCGCAGTTCGAGTCATACCATGGAACGGGGGATGGCCGTGTTGTCACATCGAAACATGACTACTTTAACTTACAGAGGTAAAAACTACGTTCAAAACAAAGAAGCTGCTAAAAAGCAACTTGTTGAACTTACCTACAGAAGAAACGTATACACCAACAGAATGGATGACGCTTCTTCAAGTAATGAAAAAGCAGAATTAAATTACAGAGGTGTAAATTACACTAAATAATTTAATTAAATAAATTAAAAGCCCTTTTTTCAGGGGCTTTTTTTTTGGCTATATTTATCAATAGTCCTTTAAAAAATATGTCTGAAAGTTGCTGTAATACAAACACATCGAATAAAGCGCCTAATCAATTCGATCATAAAGATGCGATTCAAGAAAGATATGGCTCAGCCGCACAAGAAAAAGAAAGTTGTCTTTGTACCCCAGTTGGGTTTAATCCTGTTTTACTTGAAGCAATTCCTCAAGAGGTTATAGAAAGAGACTATGGGTGTGGTGATCCAACAAAATATGTTCAAAAAAATGATATAGTCTTAGATCTTGGAAGTGGTAGCGGCAAAAATGCTTTCATTTGTGCCCAAATTGTTGGAAAAGAAGGGAAAGTTATTGGAGTTGATCAGAATCCTGACATGCTTTCTTTATCAAGATCAGCATCTAAAGAAGTCACAAAAAATATAGGTTTCAACAATACAGAATTTCTAGAAGGTTCAATTGAAAAACTTGATGAATTAGATAAAGATTTAAATCCATTAATCGCAGATAAATCAGTTGATATTATTTTAAGTAATTGCGTTTTAAACTTGGTAAGTCCAGAATCTAGAAATAACCTTCTAAATAATATAAAAAGAGTTTTAAACGATAATGGAAGAATTGCAATTAGCGATATCGTCTCTAACAAAAAAGTTCCTTTAAGATTGCAAAATGATCATGATTTATGGACAGGATGTATTAGTGGAGCATGGTATGAGCCAGATTTTATAAGTGATTTTAAAGAACTAGGATTTAAAAATTTAAAATTTGCAGAAAGGAGCGCTGAACCTTGGAAAGTAATTGAGGATATTGAATTTAGAACAGTAACTTTAGTGGGCAATATTTAAAAAAATTCAAGATTTGAAAATATAATATAAATTTCCATGAGAAATAATCTAAGAGATCAAATACCCGCATTAAAAAATAAGTATTATTTCAACTATGGCGGTCAAGGACCATTACCAAAATCTTCTTTAGAAGCAATAGTTAAAACTTGGGAAATTATCCAAGATTTAGGACCATTTACCAATGATATGTGGCCTTTTATTTACAAAGAAATATTGACCACAAAAAGAATTATTGCGCAAAAATTAGGTGTCAATTCAAAGAATGTAGCTTTTACCGAAAATATCTCTTCCGGTATGATTTTACCCTTTTGGGGAATAAAAGTAGAAGAGGGAGAAGAGTTGTTAATAAGTGACTGTGAACATCCTGGAGTAGTGGCTGCAAGTCGAGAATTTTGCAGAAGAAATAAATTAATATTCAAAATTTTGCCAATCCAAAAAATTAAAAATCTAAACGACGAAAATATAATTTTAGAGATTTTGAAAAATCTAAATAGTAAGACTAAGATCCTAATTATTTCTCATATCTTATGGAACTTTGGATATAAAATTCCTTTAAAACAAATTTCTATCGAATTAAAAAATAATCGAGAAGATTCTTATTTACTTGTTGATGGTGCTCAAACTTTTGGGCACATAAATATTGAAGAAGAAGTTTTTTATTCTGATTTATATTCAATAACTTCTCATAAGTGGGCATGTGGACCAGAAGGTCTTGGAGCAATTTATGTCTCAGATAAATTTATTCATGAAACAGATCCAACAATAATTGGTTGGAAATCATTAAAAAAAGAACAAGGAATCTATGAGCCTTCAGATAATCTTTTTCATGATGATGCAAGGAAGTTTGAAGTAGCTACCTCTTGTATACCTTTACTTGCAGGACTGCGTAATTCTCTAGATCTTTTGGATAAAGACTGCAATAAAAAAGAAAAGAGAAAAAATATCAAAAAATTAAGTGGAAAACTTTGGGATCAATTAAATCAATTTAACGGAGTTGAATTAGTTTTAGATAAAAAATATTTAAATGGGATAGTTAGTTTTAATATCGAAAATATTGAAGATAAGGATGAATTTGTGAAAAAACTTGGAGAAAAAAAAATTTGGATTAGAGTTTTAGAAGATCCAAAATGGTTTAGAGCATGCTTACATCAAATGACTACAGAAGCAGAGATTGATTTACTTTCTAAGGAAATTAAAAAAATTATAAATTAAATAATTAGAAATTTTTTTGATAAGAGGCACTTGCATTTCAAGAAAATAAAGAGAATATAAAGAAAATGATAATTCAAATGGAATCAATTAAACCTCCCAAAAGAATTATTAAGAAACCGCTTAAAAATGTTAATAAAGCAATTATTGAAATTGCAGAAATGAAATTTAAAAATATTGAAGAAAAAGAAGAAAAATTAGATGCGCTTGTTTTTTTAAAGAATCAAATATTGAGGAAGGCCGACAAGTTAGAAAAAAAATAACTAAATAATTTAAGAAAAAGTTATTCGTTGTTTTTTTAATTCTTACAGTCTTTTTATTATTCTTTGTTCAATCAAAATCTATATTACAAAATCCTATTCATATAATCTTAATTTCAATTCCATTAATAATACAGACTCTTTTTATTTTTTATTTAACTGCTTTTTCAATGAAGTTTTTTAGACAAAAGTATTCTATTTCCTGTCCAGGCTCGATGATAGCCGCTTCAAACTTTTTTGAACTCACAGTAGCTGTATCGATAACTCTTTTTGGTGTTAATTCAGGAGCTGCTTTGGCTACCATAGTTGGGTACTAGTAGAAGTTCCTATGATGCTTTATTTAGTAAATATTTCTAAGTCTTCCAAAATATTATTTATAAAGTAATATTTTCTTCAAGTTTTTCTTTTTGAAGCAACAGATCCCAAAAATCTGTATCAATCAGCCTTATTTAATATAAAAAAAGATTTTTTTACCAAGGTATCTCTGAACTGTCCCATGCAATAAATTTTCCTGTAGATTCTGGTGATTGATTTTTAATAATATTGATCAAAAATTGGGCAGATTTTTCTTTACTAAATAATTTATGTTCTGGAACAAATTTATGAAAAGGTCTAGATAAATCAGTATCTACTGTTCCTGGATGAAGCAATGTGATAGTAGCCCTAGGGAAACGTCTAGCCCATTCAATACTTAAAGATTTAAAAAACTGATTTTGGGCAGATTTTGCAGCTCTATATGAATACCAACCTCCAGTTTGATTATCTCCAATGCTTCCCACTCTTGCACTTATACTTGCAAAATTAAAATCAAGATCTTTTGGTATAAATTCTTCAATAGTTTTAGCTAATAAAATAGGCGAAAAGGCATTTATTGAAAAACTTTCAATCATATTTTTTTTATCAAGATGTTGTAATCTTTTCTCTGGTTGAAGAGAATCACTATGAAGTCTTCCTGTAGCGTTAATGACTAATCTTAATTTTGAAGGATGATTTGATATTTTATTTTTTAACTGCAAAAGGGATTGAGAATCCTCTATGTCCAATTCCCAAAAAGAATTAAATTCACTTTTTCTTCCACACAAAACAACATCTAAATCTTTTTCACTTTCACTCAGATCTTTAGCTATTTGCGTTCCAATTCCACCTGCGCCTACAACTAAGGCTAAGCCTTTCATTTTATTAAAAATAACTCTATTTATTCTAAGAAACTTTTCTTGTGATTTGCGTAAAGATCTTTCTTATTTGATTAGGAAATTTTATTGAGATTACTTTTTTCTTTTAATAATTTATAAGCTATTTTTCTATCATCAAAATTAATAACTTTATTATTGAGAATTTGGTAGTCTTCATGTCCTTTTCCTGCAATTAAAACAATATCTTCTTTATTGGCAAATTTAATAGATTCATTTATTGCTTTAAATCTATCAATCTCAATTGTTACTTTTTCTCTTTTTTTAATACCCATCAAAATATTATTTACTATCTTTTGCGGTTCTTCTGATCTTGGATTATCTGATGTTATAAAAAGTTTATCAGAAAACTCTTCAGCTATTGATCCCATTAAAGACCTTTTACTACAATCTCGATCTCCACCACAGCCAAAAACAGTTATGAGTTTTCCCGTACAAAGTTTTTTAATTGATTGCAAAACTTTTTTTAATCCATCAGGCGTATGGGCATAATCAACAATTACTGTTGGAAGTGATCTTGAAACGTTATCATTACCAATTTCTATTTTCTCCATTCGCCCAGGAGCACCAGGAAAAGATTGTATTAACTTTGATAAATCTTTTAAAGAAAAATTAAGTTTATACAAAATTGTTATCGCTTGAATCGCATTCATTAAATTAAATTCACCAACAAGTGGAACAAAAAGTTTAATTTTTTCCTTGGGTGTATGAAAAATGCAGGTTGAGCCATTATCAGTAAATTTTTTTTCTGTTACGAAAAAAAAATCATCATTTTCAAATTCACTGTCAGTAAATTTTGTCGAGACTAATGAAGATCCTTTTTCAAGATCAGATGATAATTTAGATATCCAAGGGTCATCGTGATTTAATACAGAAATTCCATCCTTTTCTATTAAGTAAGGTGGGAAAAATAATTTTCTTTTTGTTTGAAAATAAGATTCCATATCTGAGTGATAATCAAGATGATCTTGAGTTAAATTGGTAAAAATAGCCGCCTCAAATTCGCAGCCTGATATCCTGTTTTGAGCAATAGAATGTGAACTTACCTCTAATATCGCGAATTCAGATTCTGCCTCAACAGCAGCATTTAATTTCTTTTGAAGTTTATCAGCGAAATCAGTTGTATGAGAAGCCACTTCAGAGTAGCCAGGCCATCTATTGAATAAGGTCCCAAATAATGCAGTTTTTTTTCCTAATTTTTTTAAAAGATATTCCAATAAAAAAGTAATCGTCGTTTTTCCATTTGTACCCGTAACACCAATAAGTTTAAGTTTTCTTGAAGGCCTATTCCAAAACTCAGCGACTATTTGACCAAAAATATAATCTAAATTATCCTCTATAACCAAAATCCTTTCTCGATCAATAGATCCAATTTTCTGTTTTGCAGCAGGGCCAATAATGGCGGCCTCTGCGCCATTTTCAATTGCCTCAATACAATATTTTCCTCCATCAACATTTAAACCAGACATACCTAAAAATAAAGTTCCTTTTTGTACTTCTTTAGAATTAAAGGAAATATTATTGATTTCATGATCGATTAAATCTAATGAAGGAATAATTCCTACCAAATCTAAAAGTTTATATAATTTTATAGATCTCATATAAAAAGTTATTTCTTAAGAAAAGTATTAATATTTTTTTGAAACCAATTCTTTAACTGATCATCTTTTAATCTTGGAGAAATGCGAGGCAATTCTATTATTTCCTTGGAACTAATTCCTTCAACAGCAATAACAGGTACTTCATAATCATATTTTTTATATTTATCTTGATATAAATCAACCCTATCAATATCAATTTCTTTAAGCTCCTCTAGATTGGGGAATAACTCATTAAGATTTATTTTTGCCAGTTTGTTTTTTAGTGAATCACAAAGGCAACATCCCTGCCTAACAAAAATAAATATTTTCATTCTATTTAATCAGGTACAGGGTCGCATCCACAGGGAGTAAAAGGATGACATCTGCTTAATCTTCTTAAAGTTAACCACCCTCCCTTCCAAGGACCATGTCTTGTAATTGCTTCGTATCCATAAGAGCTGCAACTTGGAATAAATCTACATCTTGGTCCGAAAAAAGGAGAAAACCACTTTTGATAGAACGAAATCATAAAAAGAAGTATAGAAGAAATTGATTTATTAATAGTTTTGAACACTTTAATGATGTAAAATAGTATTTCCAGTAGTAACTAGTTTAATTGAATTTAATCAATTATCCAATTTATTGCAATTTTCTATTTAATTTAAAATTATGTCAAGATACCGCGGCCCCAGATTAAGGGTTACGCGTCGCTTGGGAGAACTACCAGGTCTCACCAGGAAAGCTTCAAAGAAGTCTAATCCTCCAGGTCAGCACGGCCAAGCCCGTCGCAAGCGATCAGAATATGCAATTCGTCTAGAAGAAAAGCAGAAACTTAGGTTTAATTATGGAGTTTCTGAAAAACAACTAGTACGTTATGTAAAAAAAGCTAGAGCTCAAGAAGGATCTACAGGAACTAACCTACTAAGACTTTTAGAAAACAGACTTGATAATGTTTGTTTTAGATTAGGTTTTGGAGGTACCATTCCAGGTTCAAGACAATTAGTAAATCATGGTCATGTAACCGTTAATGGAAAGGTTCTTGATATTGCTGGTTATCAATGCAAATCAGGCGATGTAATCGGAATTAAAGAAAACAAAGCAAGCAAAAAACTTGTAGAAGGTAATATAGAATTCCCTGGTTTAGCAAATGTCCCACCTCATCTTGATTTAGACAAACCTAAATTAACGGGGAAAATAAATGGGAAATGCGATAGAGAGTGGGTGGCTCTTGAAATAAACGAACTACTAGTTGTTGAATATTATTCAAGAAAAGTTTAATACTACTTTTCTTTGGATTATTAAATCTCTCATTTTTTTTAATGAGAGATTTAATTTAATTCTTATTTTTAAAAATAATGGGAAATAAGGAAAATAATACAAAAAAACCAGGTTTTAAGACCTTATCTATTCACCATGGGGAAACATTTGCAGAAAGAACCGGATGCGTTATGCCTCCTATTTTTTCTACATCTACTTTCAAACATGGAAATAAAGATAATTTCGACTACACAAGATCAGGCAATCCAAACTTTAGAATTCTAGAAAGTGTCCTTAAATCAATAGAAGACTCTAAATACTGTACAGTTTTTGGATCTGGAATTAGTGCGGTAACTGCAATTTCATCAACATTAAAATCAGGTGACAAGATACTCTGCGAGTCAAATCTCTATGGTTGTACAGTGAGGATGTTCGAAAAAGTTTTCAAGAAATTTGGACTAGAAGTTTTATACACAGATTTTACAAACGAAGATAATTTCAAAAAGATTTCAAACTTCGAGCCAACCTTGATATGGCTAGAAAGTCCAACTAATCCACTTTTGAAGGTACTCGATATTAAAGCGATTTGTGATGAAGCGAATAAACTCGAAATACCAGTAGTTGTAGACAACACATTTTCTACAGCGCTTATTCAAAAACCATTGGACCTTGGTGCAACACTATCGGTTGTAAGCACCACAAAATTCATTAATGGACATAGTGACGCACTTGGCGGAGCAGTACTTACAAATAATGAGGAATGGAATAGTAAGATGCTTTTCTCTCAAAAAGCTCTCGGGCTTCAACCATCTCCTTTTGATAGTTGGCTCATTACGAGAGGAGTAAAAACTCTTCCTTTAAGAATCGAACAACAAACTAAAAGTGCAGAATTTATTTCTGAAGAATTAAGTAATCATAAAATTATTAGTAAAGTAATTTACCCTTTTAATCAAGAGCATCCGCAATTTAATTTAGCAAAATCGCAAATGAAATCTGGAGGTTCAATGATCACCCTAAAATTAAATTTAAATAAAGAGGATACTTTTAAATTTTGCAAATCTCTCAAATATTTCTCTCTAGCAGAAAGCCTTGGAGGAGTTGAAAGTTTAATTTGTCACCCTGCAACGATGACTCATGCTTCTGTTGATGACAAAACAAAAAATCTACTAGGGATAGATGATGCTCTTGTCAGATTATCAATTGGATGTGAAGATACAAACGATTTAATCTCGGACATTTTATTTGCTTTAAATAAATTCTGAAAATTGAGAGATTTACTTAAAAAACCTATATGGAAAAATTTAGAGTTGGGATATGCAATTCCTGATAGTATTCATGCAGTTTCTGTAGCATTACCAACTTGGAATGATGTAATAAATTACGAGGAAAAAGATCAAGAATGCATGAATTTATTGAAGTCCATTTACCCACGATTCGGGCTAAACCCCATAGTGAAAAGATTATGCGAAAAAGTAAAAAAACAAAATTACTACAACAATAAAAGTATCTGGCCATATCCGAATGAAAGAATAGCTTTTAAAGCTAAAAAATACATTGATAGAAATACTTCTGAACAATTCTCGTTAATAGAAAAAAGAAATAATTTAGCTTTCTTAATAACTGAAAAAGAAGGAAGTATTTATGCAAAATATTTTTGGCAACATACTGGTCTTGGTCTATCTTCAAGAGCTGCCGCTATAGAACTAGGTCTTGAAGATTGCCCTCCAAAATCTTACGTAAATGAATGTTCTCAAAGAATAAAAAATAGAATTTCTAAATCTACAAAAATTGACTCTAATGAAATTCACTTAACTTCATCTGGAATGTCTGCATTGCATACATCATTGGAAATCATATATAAATTATTTCCAGCTAAACCAACACTCCAAGTTGGTTTTCCATATGTAGATGTACTTAAATTACCAATGAAAATCTTTCACGGAGCAAAGTTAATTACAGAAGAAAATTGCGCGGATATTGAATTAGAAATCAAAAGAATAAATCCATCAGCATTAATTATTGAACTTCCAAGTAATCCAATGCTCAAATGTGTAAACATTAAAAAAATTTCAAAAATTGCAAAAAAGCTAAATATTCCGTTAATTGTTGACGATACAATTGGTTCGAATTTAAATATAAATTCCATAGAACATGCAGATATAGTTTTTACTTCACTTACAAAAATTTTTTCAGGTAGTGGTGATATTCTTGCCGGATCATTAATACTAAATCCAAAAAGCAAATGGATTGATCAGTTTAGAAATGCATTAAACGAGATTAATATTCCAATACTTTCCGATGGAGATATAGTTTATCTAGAGAAAGTTAGTAGAGATGTAAATCAAAGAGTTTTTGAACAAAATAAAGCATGTTTAGAATTAAAAAAAAGATTAGAGACTCATAGCGAGATTAAAAATATTTTCCATCCTGAAAATTGTCCAAATTTTAATTCTTTACTTACTTCTAATGGGGGATACGGCTGCTTATTATCGTTTGAATTAAATGGAGGATTGAACAAAGCTAAAAAATTTTATGATTCTCTAAAAGTATCTAAAGGACCTAGTTTAGGTACAAAATTTACTCTAGTTTGTCCTTATGTTTTACTAGCTCATTATGACGAGTTGGACTGGGCTGAAAGTTTTGGTGTACCCTCGCACCTTATTAGAGTATCAGTTGGATTAGAAGACCAAGATCAATTATGGAAAAACTTTTCTGAAGCACTAAATAATTTCTAAATTCCTAGTATTTACCGTATAGAAACTTATATACTCTTTTTCTAAATAATAGTTAGTATTAATATATATTTTCTCAATATATAAATGGCAAAAATTTATGAGGACAACAGTTTTGCTATTGGAAACACTCCATTAGTAAAATTAAAATCAGTTACTAAAAACGCGAAAGCTACAGTACTTGCAAAAATTGAAGGTAGAAACCCCGCTTATAGTGTCAAATGTAGGATCGGAGCAAACATGATCTGGGATGCCGAGAAAAGTGGGAAACTTACAAAAGACAAAACTATTGTTGAGCCAACTTCTGGTAATACAGGAATTGCTCTAGCTTTTACTGCTTCAGCAAGAGGTTATAAGCTCATCCTTACAATGCCAGAATCCATGTCAATTGAAAGAAGAAGGGTTATGGCAGTGTTGGGTGCTGAAATTGTTTTAACAGAGGCATCAAAAGGTATGCCTGGAGCAATAGCTAAGGCTAAAGAAATTGCAGAAAGTAATCCATCTCAATATTTCATGCCAGGTCAATTTGATAATCCAGCAAACCCAGAAATTCATTTCAAAACTACTGGACCAGAAATCTGGGATGATTGCGATGGTGAAATTGATGTCCTAGTTGCAGGGGTTGGAACTGGCGGCACAATTACAGGAGTTTCAAGATACATTAAGCAAGAGAAGGGCAAGAATATTACTTCTGTAGCTGTAGAACCATCACACAGTCCTGTTATTACACAGACAATGAATGGAGAAGAGGTTAAATCCGGACCACATAAAATCCAAGGAATTGGAGCAGGATTTATTCCTAAGAACCTTGATTTATCAATTGTTGATAAGGTCGAACAAGTAACAAATGAGGAATCAATCGAGATGGCTCTTAGGTTAGCTAAAGAGGAAGGTCTATTAGTAGGAATATCTTGTGGGGCTGCCGCTGCTGCTGCTGTTAGATTAGCTGAACAAGATGAATATGCTGGGAAGACAATTGTAGTTGTTCTGCCTGATTTAGCAGAGAGGTATTTATCATCAATTATGTTTACTGAAGTTCCAAGCGGAATCATTCAAGAACCAGTCAATGCCTAAATCTATTTTTCTCCAGTAGTGAGTCTGGTGAAATATACATAGCATCGCCATAAGAGAAGAATCTAAATTTTTCTTTTATGGCTTTTTTATACAATTCTAATAATCTTTCCCTACCAATCATTGCACTTACTAAAAGTAATAATGAACTTTTAGGGAGATGAAAATTAGTTAATAATCCATCAACTACCTTAAATTTATAACCTGGCTTAATTACTAAATCTACGTATTTAGCTATGGGAATAAAGTCATTAATTTCGTGAGAATAACAACTTTCTAGAGCTCTTACGCTGGTTGTACCGATAGCAATTATTTTTCTATCTGTTTTCTTTATTCTTTTTATTTCCTCCACTACTTCCTTATTAACACTTACCCATTCTTTGTGAAGATTTAAGTTACTTAAATCTTCTTGATCAATTGGTTTGAATGTTCCATAACCCACGTGCAAAGTTATCGGTAAGATTATTACGCCTTTTTTTTTTAATTTGGAAATAAGACTTTTGCTTAAGTGTAAACCAGCTGTTGGTGCAGCAACTGCCCCCGGATTTGTTGCATACTCAGTTTGATAACTTTTCTCATGAAAAGATTCTTCTTCGGAATTTTTTATATAAGGAGGAAGAGGGATTTTCCCGTATTTATCAAGAAGTTCATTCATTGAATTGAGACAAGTTATATTTTTCGGAAATTTAATAAATCTCCCTCCAGTTTCTTCATCAACTCCATCAACAATCAAATTAATATCTTGTGCCAAAGGAGATTTTAATTTTAATTTTCTATTTATTTTTAACTTTTTTGCTGGCTTTGCCAAACATAACCAAACACATTCATGGGATCTTTCTAAAACTAGTAATTCGACTAAAGTCTTATTTTCTAATTCAACCTTTAACCTAGCTTTCATAACTTTAGTATTATTTACAATTACAAGATCACCTTCTCTAAATTCATCTAAAAGATTCTTGGTAAATTTATTAGTTAAACAGTCTTCTTCTAAAACACTATTTCTAACTATCATCAATCTTGATTCATGCCTAATTGCTGAAGGTTTACTAGCAATTAATGAAGGATCAAGTAAATAATCATAAGCTTCAAGCTTATAATCTCTTTCTTCATTATTAATTTGAGAAATCAATTAAATTTAGGAGACAAGAGTCTCTGGCTTATCTTCAATTAGGGAAGCCAAGTCTTTTAAGAATGAAGCTCCATCAGCTCCATAGATCACTCTATGATCAGCTGTTAGATTTACTTGCATTATTTTTTTAACAGATATTGAACCATCACTATTAGCAACAACGGTTGGTTTCGATGATGCTATGGCTAAAATAGCACCGGTTCCTGGAGGAAGAATTGCGTCAAATCTATCAACTCCAAACATCCCAAGGTTAGATAAAGTGAAGGTTCCCGTTGAGTATTCATCAGGTTCTAATTGTTTTGATCTTGATCTTTTTACGAGATCTTTCCATTCCCTTGACAATTCAAATAAATCAGTATTGCATGGTTCTTTTAAAACTGGAGTTATTAGTCCACCATCTTCCATCGCAACAGCAACAGCAATATTTATATTTTCTGGATAAGAAATTCCATTCTCTGAAAAACTTGAGTTAACTTGAGGATGTTTCTTTAGTGTCTTTGCAACTGCCTTTACTAGTAAAGCAGTCATAGTAACTCCGTTCTGTTTTACTTTTTTGTAGAAATTATCTAATTTATCTGTGTTAATGGAATAACCCACCCTAAAACATGGCACCTCTAAACTAGATTCCATATTTTTATTTACCGCTTTCTGAAGAGTATTAAATTGAACTGTTTCTCCAGGATTACCAAAACTATTTCCTGAAGTTTCTGGTTTACTTTCAACTTCCAAATTTGCACCAGGTATACTTGCAGGAGAACCCCCTTCACCTATCCATGGTATAGAGACTGGTTGGCCATTAGCTTTTAAAATATCATCGGCTTGAATCCTTCCGTGAGGTCCGGATCCATGAACCTTTGCTAAATCAACGCCCATTTGAGAGGCAAGTTTTTTAGCTCTTGGAGATGCAATCACCCTCGAAGAAACATTACTTGTAGCTGCATTAATTTGATCGGTATTAAAAGATGGTACAGGCTTTTCACTCTTTAATACGACTTCTTTTTCTTGTTTTTCAACAATTTCACTTTGAATCACAGGTTTTTCTTCAGTTTTATTACTTACCAATTCAAGTTGATCCGAACTAGAAACTTCGGGTTGTTTTCCTTTATTTTGTTCTTGAACAGAAGCTATCTCATCCTCATTTTCTACAATAAGACCGATAGTCTCTCCTACGGGTGCAGTGCTGCCAGCAGGCATTAAAACAGCCGCAAGATATCCATCTTGAAAAGATTCAACATCCATATCTGCCTTGTCAGATTCAACAACCAAGACAGATTCACCTCTTTCGACTTTATCTCCTGGATTTTTCAACCATTCCACAATCTTGCCCTCTGTCATAGTAGAACTCAAGGCAGGCATGAATATTTCGTGAGACATAAGAAAATTGTTATTGCATAAGTTTCAAGGGATTTCTACCAAACTTCCTAAAGTTTTTATGGTTAAGAACCCTTTAAACTCTTGTTTTAATTATACGAAATCATGTTCACAGTGGGAACTCTTAAAACTTAAGAAAGTAATAATTTAGATCGATTAGAATTTAAAACTTTTCGAAATTAAGATTTACTTATATTTATCAAAAATACTAAATCTTCTCTTTAATTATTATCTATAGATTGAATAACTCCATCCTTAACCGTAATCGATACTTGCATTTTTTCAATAAGATTGTCTCCCACAGTGACATCACAGAAACTATCCACTTGCCCTTGATCAACAATTTCGTCCATTTTTAATTCGCGAACTTGACTCTGTTGTTGAAGAAGATTTCTTTTTTGTTCTTCAATTTCATTTCGTTTTGCTGCGACTTGTTGTTGCACCTGACTAACCTGTTCTTGAACTCTTGGATCTAGGGGATTAACCGATTGGGATCTAATATTATTTACTATTTGCTGCCCCTCTTGCTCCAGTTGCGATAACTGCCGATCAATGTTTGAAATTGCTTTACTTAATTCTTTTTCAGCATCTTCCTTCCAAGTTGGTGTAACTACAGCTTTAATAGCTATTGAGCGCTTTATAGATATTGAGTTTTTTGTTTCCATAAAAAATTAATTTACCTTTTCAATATAGATAGAACAAATCAAATTTTCTTACTAAATTTGTTTTCATACATATTTTCTATTTGTAATGAATACTTTTTTTCTATTTCTTTTCTTTTTTGTTTAAGAGTTTGTGTTAATAACCCATTTTCTAGAGTAAAGGCATCAACAAAATAACAATCTAATATTTGTTCTTCTGATCTTGCTCCTAATCGACTTTTAAGCAAATTATTAATTTGTGATTTGAAAAATGTACCAATTTTCTTATTCAGGTTTAATTTTGGAAGGTCTTCTTCCAAAAACTTGCTTTTAACCAATTCGACATTAGGAACTACGAGAGCTGTTAAACATTTCTTATCTTGTCCTACTAATTGAATCTGATTAATAAATTCAGAACTAAGAATTTCAGTCTCTAGGGGATTCGGTTCTATATTTTCACCACTTGATAGCACTATTGTATCCTTGGCTCTTCCGGTTATAAAGAGAGAACCATTTGGTATTAGAAAACCTAAATCACCAGTATCAAACCAACCATCCTTGGATAAAACATCATTTGTAGCTATTTCATTATTAAGATAACCTTTCATTACTTGCGGCCCCTTAACAAGAATTTTCCCGACTTCTCTGAACTTCAGAATCTTTTTTTTATCATCACTCACTATTTTGATTTCAGTAAATGAAAGAGGCTGCCCAGATGATCCTCTAACATTTAATTCTCTTCTCCTACAAGTTAATACTGGACTAGTTTCTGTGAGGCCATATCCCACCAAAACATCTACACCTAAAGATTCAAAAAAAAGATCTACATGTTCTGGCAATGCACCTCCACCGTTGATGGGAAATTTCAGTTTTTCTCCGCATAGTTGTCTAAGAATATTCGGCCATAAAAAAATAGTAGACAATTTATGTAAAGGGTATCGGCTAATAACAGAACCCAGTAAAGGTATTTTTGATTTAAAAGTTGTTTGTTTTATATCTATATTTCTTATCTTTCTAAGACTTCTTTTAAAAACCGAACTATTACTTATCAAAAACTTAATAAGTTTTTGCTTTTTGGAAGGCATTTTTTTCAAAGCCTGAAAAAAACCATCATGTATTGCTTCCCATAGTCTCGGTACAGTAGCCATGACAACAGGTTTTATTTGTGTAATATCATCTTTAAGAAATTTTGGAATTGTATAGTATTGAGAACAACCGCATGAAAAAAAGAAGTATTCAGCACTTCTCTCATAAGAATGCCAGATAGGCAAAACACTTAATACAGAGGTCCCTGGTTCTGGATCAGCGATATAGGCTAAATTGATTATTTGATGTAAAAAATTTGCATGAGTCAGAGGCACACCTTTAGGTTTTCCGGTTGTCCCAGAAGTGTAAAGAATAGTAGCGACGTCATCAATTTCTGGATTAAATTTTTCAAGATTATTATTTTGTGAATTTTCTTTTTCTACTGAACTTATGAATGTACTCCAACTTATTAAACTTTCAAATTGTTCATCTTCTAAATTGATTATAAATTTGAGTCTTTTTTTTAATTCTTCTTTGTTGTTTAACTTTAGCCAAATTTCCTTAGATTGAACTATTAGTCCTACTGAATTAGAGTGCCCAATAATATAGTCTAATTCTACTGAAGGAGAATTAATACCTCTCACTGCATTTATAGCTCCTAAACGCATTAAGCCTTGATCTACTGCTAGCCATCTTGGAGAATTTTCAGATATTACAGTAACTACATCCCCCTTTTTTAAACCATAATTTTCGAAAGAAAAAGAGACTTTTGTTATTAAATCAGCTAGCTCAGAATAAGAAAATTTTTCTTTGTATTTCCCTCTTAAATCGCAAACAGCTAAAGTATCACCACATTTAAATTTTAATTTTTCCCAAATTTGATCTATATGATCAAGGTTCTTAATAAAATCTCTATTTTTGGCAAATGTATTTTTTTTAGAAAGAGGTTTGGCTGCAGGCCAATACGCTAAATCACCCATATTATTTAAATTAATTTTGAAATTTTAATTTCTATTTTGATATAAAATCAAAATTAAATTCTTCCTCGATGGTTTTTTTAACAATTCTCTTGACTTCTTGAGTATTTAAATTTTTGTTGTAATCAATCATATTTGCCATAAGACAATTTTCTATTCCGCAAGGAACAATCTTATTAAAGTTTTCTAATTCGCAGTCAACATTGATTGAAAATCCATTTATCGTAATCCATCTTTTACACCCAATTCCAATTGATGCGATTTTCTTATTTCCTATCCAAACACCAGTAAACCCTTTTCTAGAGTGACAATCTATATTAAAAGCTCCAAGGATTTTTATAATAATTTCTTCAATTTTTCTTAAGTACCAATTTAAATCTTTATTAAAATTTTTCAAATCTAAAACCAAATACGTTACTAATTGTCCTGGCATGTGACAAGTTACCTCACCACCTCTATCAATCTTAAAAACATCATATTCAGCATCATTTAGAGAAAATAGTAAATTATCGTAATTAGATCCTCTCCCCAATGTATAACAGAGTTGATGCTCCCCTATCCAAATAAAATCAGGCTTAGAATTATCTAAAATCAATGCCTCCTGATATTCTTTTTGTAATTTATAAACATCATTAAAAGAAGAAATATTATCAGGTTGTTTAATTATTGCTGTTCTATTATCCATATTTAAGTAGATTTAGAAAGTAAGTAAATATTTTTAGATTTGTTATGAAAATTTTAATCCATGGAAAGAATCTTGAGCTCACTGGAGCATTAAAAGAATATACTGAGGCAAAGATAGAAAAAGCAACACATCACTATAAGGATATCGTTAAAGAAGCTGACATACACCTTTCAATTGAAAAGAATCCAAGAGTCTCGTTCCAAACTGCAGAAGTTACTATTTTTGCAAATGGTACCATAATTAGAGCTGAAGAAAAAACTGAAAATCTATACTCAAGCATTGATTTAGTTTCAAATAAACTTTGTAGAAAATTACGCAAATACAAAGAAAGAAACAATAAAACAATTCATAATAAACAATTTAAAAATAAAGATTCTTTACCAATTGAAAGTATGGAATCAAATTTTTTAGATAAAGCTTTAATTAGGGAAGGAATGGAAGCAAGTCTGCCTGAGCCATCTATAAAAAATAAATACTTTGAAATGACTCCAATTTCATCAGAGGAAGCAAGAAAACAATTAGATCTAATTGATCATGATTTTTATGTTTTTCGAAACAAGAAAAATAATGAACTTCAAGTTATATATAAAAGGAATCATGGGGGTTATGGATTGATTCAATCTAAATAAGTTTTAAATGCCCAATATTGAATATGAATTAAACGAGAAAATTCATGCGATTATTATTAACCCTTATTTATCGTGGGAAGATTTCTGTGTGAATTGCGATTTAATAAGAAAATACAATATCAAAAATATTTCTACTTCACTAAATTATTTAACTGATCTTAAAAACTGTTTGGGTAATTACAGTGCGAATATAAACGCACTTATTTCATACCCTTTAGCAGATTTACCAGTTTCATTTATTGAAGAATTAGTTTGTTTTGCAAAAGATAAGGGTGCCAAAGGAATTGAATATATCCCAAACTTTATCAATTTATCCAAAAGAAATTTAGAAACTTTCGCTGCTGAAATTGAGCAAGTTAAATTATCTGGATTACCAGTTTCAATAATCATAAATAAATCAAAACTACAAGAAGAAGTTTTTACTAATGCGATAGAAATATGTTTGGAATTAGGAATAAAAAATTTTCAGTTTGGGGACGGGTTTGGGTCTCCTCTTACATCTAGTGATTTCCCCGAAATACTAAAAAAAACAGGCTCACAAAATCAAATCAAAGTTGTAGGTGGCATAAAAAAACTGACGCAAGTAATTGATTTGTTGGATATTGGAATTAGTTGCGTGGGAACTTCCAATTTTTGTGAAATTTTTGAAGAAGTTAACTTAATTTAAATGTCTGGTTCTGGTGAGTGGAGACTAAAGGGTCTCTGTATTAAAGCTTCTCCATTAGGCGAGAATGACAGATTAATAACTATGCTTACCGATGAGCAAGGGATTGTTAGATTAGCGGTACCTGGTGCTAGGCGGCCTAAAAGTAGTCTTGCCGCAGCTACTCCTTTAACATATTTAAGTCTGCAGATTTTTGGGAAAAGAAATCTTAAATCTGTACGTCAAATAAAAATATTAAAAAGCTATTCTGGTCTAGGAAAAAATATTGAATGTCTTGCAGCCGCACAAGCAATAACTGAATTAACATTTTTATTAGTAGGTAATAATGACAAGCAACAAGACTATTTATCTTGCGTTCTTGCACATCTTGATAGAATTTATTTATATAAAGAGTCTCAAGAAGAAGATATTAAAATGCTCTCAATGAGTATTCAATCTTTAATCCATCTATTAGCCATCGGGGGTATTAATTTACCAATTCATCATTGTTGTAAAACTGGAGAACCTATTATTCCACCTTTAGGGAATTGGGAGTGGAATTGTTATTATTTGCCAAGTGAAGGGTTTTCATCCATAGAAGATCCTCAAAGTAATCTAAAAATAAATGCATCTGAAGTCGCTCTATTACAGAGACTTCTTTTCCCAGAATTACCAATAAAATCTAATGGAGAGTTGTTGGGTCCCAAAAAAGTCTGGCTCAAAATATTATTCATTATTGAGACATGGATCTCTACTCAATTAGAGAAGGAGCTATCTTCACTAAAAATGTTGAGAGAAATATATAGTTAGCATTTTCATGAACCATTAATAAATTATAAAATTATGATTATCGAAGCTCTAACTGTTAACTTTATAAATAGTTAATTCAATTAATGTGGTTCATATTGCCTGGTTAGGGAAAAAATCCCCTTTTTGTGGAAATGTAACTTATGGTAATTCAACTACTAAGGAATTAAAGGCCAGAGGTCATAAAATTAGCTTTATTCATTTCGACAATCCCTCTAGTTCAAATTCATCAAACCCATTATTTCTTGCAAATGATCCTGATGTAAGTCTCCCATATTTAATTAAATCTCAAGTTTATACAATACCCTCGCCAAGGGCAGAAAAAGAGCTAAGGATATCATTGGAAAAATTAAAACCTGACATAGTACATGCTAGCCTAACTTTATCTCCTTTAGACTTTAGACTTCCAGAGCTTTGTAATGAAATTAATGTTCCTCTTATAGGAACATTTCATCCACCATTTGATGCTAAAAATAGAAATCTAACTGCGAGCACTCAACAATTAACATATCAACTTTATGCTCCATCTTTAGCAAAGTTCGATAAAGTAATAATTTTTTCTGAACCTCAAAAAAATGTTCTTGAGAAATTAGGAGTACCTAAAGAAAAACAAATAATTATTCCAAACGGCGTTGATGAAAATATGTGGAAACCTTTTGGCGAAAAAAGTAAAAAATATGATCAAGTAAAAAACAAACTTGGAAACGAAAGAATCTTTTTATATATGGGAAGGATTGCAAATGAGAAAAATATCGAGGCACTTTTACGTTCTTGGCGCCAAACAAAAACTCAAAATTGCAAATTAGTTATTGTTGGTGATGGACCAATGAAGCCAACACTTGAAAATAGTTTTTCTAACCTTGGCAATGAGAAATTAATTTGGTGGGGTGCCGAATTAGATTTAGAAATTAGGATAGCAATAATGCAAATAGCAGAAGTGTTTTTCTTACCAAGTTTAGTAGAAGGTTTATCACTATCACTTTTAGAGGCAATGTCAGCTGGTACTGCTTGTATAGCTACAGATGCCGGAGCTGATGGCGAAGTTTTAGATAAAGGAGCAGGAATAGTAATTTCAACTGATAATGTAGCAGCACAGCTAAAAACTATAATTCCAATTCTTGTGGAACATCCTTCATTTACAAAAGATCTTGGTGAAAAAGCTAGAGAACGAGTAATTGAGAGATATACAATTACTAAAAATATAAATTCGCTTGAGAATGTCTATATGAACTTAAAAGATAATTATAAAACCTAACGAAACTCTTTACTTCTATTACTAGCTGAAACTATTGATTCAATTAATGCTGACCTTATACTCTTTTTTTCTAATACTCTTAAAGCAGAAATAGTTGTCCCACCTGGAGAAGTGACTAAATTTTTAAGCTCCGAAATAGTTATTTTACTCTCTTTAATTAAAATGATAGTTCCAATTATCATCTCAATCACTAGTTCTTCTGAAAGTTTTTTTGGTAATCCACCACTCAAACCTCCATCACTTAATGCTTCAATAATCAAAGCAATTATTGCTGGCCCTGATGAAGTTAATGCTAAAAATGTATCAAGGTAATCTTCAGAAAATTCGTATACCTTACTAGTATTTTCAAATAATTTTTTTGTCATTTGTTTCTGATCTTTTGTAATTTCTTCACCCCATGCAATTCCTGTTAAACCTTTTCCAACAGTTATTGGAATATTTGTAACAACCCTCACACATTTATGATTTGGAAATTTTTGAGTTAGTCTATTTAATGAAACTCCTGCAAGAATTGAAACTAATAAACTGTCTTTCCCTTTAATATCATGAAGCTCACTTATATCATTAAAATTTTGCGGTTTTATAGAGAGTAGTTTAACTTGACAATCCCAAATTACTTTTGAGTCTTTAGAACTTGATTTATAAACATTAATTTTATATTTATAATTTTTTTTTATATTTTCTAGACTTTTTTCTGAATTAACAACGCAATAAACATTCTCTGGTTGAATTAATTTTTTATCTAATAGAGGCGTAACTATAGCCTTTGCAATATTTCCAAAACCAATAATCGCAATTTTATGAGTCACAGATTAGTCATGAAAAAGCACTTAATTTAGAATCACCCCATGCTGGTTCAGGAGCTGTGTTATTTCCCAAACTATATTTTGGTTTACTATTTGAAGGCACATTAGAAGGAGAAGCTTCTTCTGGAGATGAGCTAGTTACATTTACACAACTTGGAGCAAAAAGAAAAATACTTTCACCCACTCTCTCTTGATGCCCATCAATTGCATACGTTCCCCCAGCAATAAAATCAACTGCTCTTTGGGCCTGATCAGGATCCATCATAGTTAAATTTAGAATTACAGTTTTTCTCTCTCTCAATGCTTGTATGGCTTGAGGCATTTCATCAAAACTTCTAGGTTCCATTAAACTTACTTCTGTTGAGTTTGAGATACCTGGCATTCCAACCACTTTTGATGATCTATTGTTATTCATAAAATCGAACGGATTTGAATTTGCAAGAGCATTTGAATTTCTTGAACCTTGTTTGAAATCGTTAATTTCATTTAATTCATCTTCTGATGCATAATCTAAATCATCAAAATCATCTTCGAGATACTCATCCCCTGCAACAACTGCTTTTAATTTAGAAATAAGTGACACCTTTTAAATCCTCTTGAAATTGATTACTAAGGTTTAAAAACCTAAAGTAATAGATTCATTTTTGAAATGAAAAAACTACCTATTCTTAAATAACGTTACTTGTCCTTTACTGCAAGTTTTAATATTGGATTTTTATAAAAATTATTAGGCTCTTTCTCCAAATATCAATGATCCTAATCTTAACCAAGTTGAACCAGCTTCAATCGCTTCCTGCCAATCCCCTGACATGCCCATTGAACAATCTGGCAGTTGAAGTGAATCGGCAAGTGATCTACATTTTTTAAACAATTCTAAATTTTCTTTAGAGCTTATTCCTTTAGGATTAATAGTCATTAAACCAGATATTGAAATATTTTTTAATTCTTGAATTTCTCTCCATTTCAATATTAAAAGTTCAGGATTAAAACCTCCTTTATTAGGGTCATTACTAAATTTAACCTGCAACATTATCAATGGATTTTTTTTTTCTTCACATGAAATATTTGAAATCTTATGCAATTTTTCAAATGAATCTACTGAATGAATATATTTAAAATTTTGTACTATTTTCCTTATTTTGTTACTTTGTATTCGTCCAATAAAGTGCCAATTTATTTGTTGAAGGTCTTTAAGGATTAATTGTTTCTCATATGCTTCTTGAAACTTACTCTCACCAAAATCATTCTGACCTATATTTTGAATAGTCTTGATTTCTTGACTTTTAAATCCTTTACTCACTGCAAGGATATTTACATTTGATGGGATTTTATTTTTTAATTTTAAATAATTTGAAAGATTCACTTTTTATAAGAAAGTTTGTGTGAATAAATTCTCCCATTTAGTTAGCTCTTCAGATCCTTTTCTTCTTGCTTTTTGAAGGTTTAATTCGGCCTGACTTCTAGCATCTAAATAAGGTATGACTTCAAAAAAAACTTCTCTCTGTCTAACTTCAACTGAAAAAAACATTTTTTGGGCATATAAAGTCGCATAAATATCTCTTCCATCATTTCCTGGAGAGACTTGGTACAACATGCCAAATGTTGGGTGGTTTAAATAACGTTCTGAACTCAAACTACAATATTGTGTTATTTATAATGCACCATACAGTTTTCTAAGAAAAATTGCTATGCAAATAAAACATATCGATAATGTATTAACAATTACATTGAGAGACCCATAAGGATAAAAAATTCTAAATCTATTTATTTTTATATTGATTTCTTTTTTTGAAAGCAATGATTCTGCTCCTTGATCAATTCTCAGCAATATATTTTGAAATAACCTTTCTATAAAAATTAAAAAGACACTAAAGAATTTCTTAAATCCTAATTTTTGGAAATTTATTGATCGAACCGATGCAGATTTAATTAGATTTTGAAATTCTTCCTGTACTAAAGGAATAAAACGTAATGCAATTAATAACTGAAAAAGCCACTTATTTATTGGCAATCCAATTTTTCTCAATGGGTATAGAAACCAACTTAATCCCCACACAATATCTTCTTGCAATGTGGATAAAAGCATCAAATTAACGCTTTGAATAACAGTAAATATCAAGGTAGAGGTTTTTATGCCTAATTCAAGAGATTTTCTTGATAAGTTGAATGGACCAAAATTCATAAACCATATCTTCTGCGAAGGAATTTGCAAAATATTCCAATTTTTATAGTTTTCCAAAGCTACTTCAATCTCATTAGGATTTCTTAAGTAACCATTTAGAGATTGAATATCTGCAGAAGCCAGTATTGATATACATCCAATTAATAAAGATAAGCATGAGAGAAGAAATAATGATCTCCACCAAACTCGAGTTGGTAACAAACTTAAAAAAGTAATTAATAGTAAACTACACACTAAACTTAACCTCCAAATAGGGCCTGCCCAAATTGGAGTGATTAGAAATATCATCACTATAATAATTTTTAATCTACTATCAATAATTCTTAGCCAACTTCTATTGCCATAGACGTATTGACCAACTGGAAATTTGGTAAGTAAATTCATTAATCTTTTTGAATTATTTCAATATTTTCTCTTTGAACTTCTTTATTTAACTCTCTTTGCTGTTTTCCTCTCCAAAGTAAAATGAGAGGTGTGCCTTCAAAGCCTAAATTTACTCTAATTTGTTTTTCAATATATCTTCTATAGGTTATTCCGAATAATTTAGGGTCATTTACAAAAAGAGTAAAAGTGGGAGGTTTGTTCTTTACTTGTGTGCCATAATAAAGCCTACCTTGCTTGCCGCTTCTCTTCGTTGGAGGACTTTTCCAACTAATTGATTCTCTAAGCACTTCATTAACAACAGATGTTGTAACTCTTCTTCTATGTTGATTTACCGCATCTAGAGCATGCTCAAAAATATTGTCTACTCTTTGACCAGTTAAGGCAGAAATAAAAATCATTTTTGACCAGTGTAAAAAATAAAGTTTAGATCTTAGTTCTTTCTCTACTTGATAAATTGTTGAACTATTTTTCTCTACAAGATCCCATTTATTAACAACAATTATACAAGCTCTGCCTTGTTCCTCTATTCGCCCAGCCAACTTCTGGTCTTGATCAGTTACTCCATCTATAGCATCTATAACTAATACACAAACATCACTTCTATCAATAGATTTAAAAGCCCTATTTATACCAAAGAATTCAGTACCGTATTTAACATTTTTCTTTCTTCTAATTCCAGCTGTATCAACAATTTTCCATTGATGATCACCTTTTTTAATAAGAGTATCTATTGAATCAGTTGTCGTTCCACTAAGATCACTAACTATTGCTCTTTTCTCACCAGAGATTGAATTTAACAAACTAGATTTACCAACATTTGGCCTGCCAATAATTGACATCATTATCTTTTCTTCTTCATCCTGAATAATATTATCAGGAAGCTCGTCAATAACTAGGTCTAAAAGATCCCCAGTACCTGAACCATGAATAGCGGAAACAGGTAGAGGTTCGCCCAATCCTAATTTCCAGAACTCTGAAGCCAAAGAGATTCCAAGAGTGGTCGATTCGCATTTATTAACGGCAACAATTGTTTTGCAGCTTGAATTTCTTAACCATTTTGCTATTGATAAATCACCATCAGTAACACCTTGATTTCCATCTACCACGAGTAATGCTAATGAAGCCTCTTCGAGAGCCAAGAAAACTTGTGTTCTTATCTCTGGGAGAAATTCGCTATCATCATCAAAAACTAAACCTCCAGTATCTACTATTTGAAATTCCTTACCTCCCCATGATGCATTTTGATAAGTTCTATCTCTTGTAACACCAGGTTTATCAAATACTATTGCATCATTACTTTGGCAAAGACGATTAACCAAGGTAGATTTTCCAACGTTAGGTCTTCCAATAATTGCTATTGTAGGAAGAATCAATTCTTCTCTCCAAAGAAAGTAGTTTTCATTACAACTATACCTTTAATACAATTATTTACCTTATTTAAAAATTTCATTTGATTTCTGGATCACCAAAATGCCCTTTTGCTGGATTAACAGGAGGTGAACTGGGACTGGGGATTACTTCATTATCATTTGAAAAACAATTATTTTCAATAGCCCAATAAATCAACCAATTTACTGCGGTAGCTCTTCTAGTTCTTCTTGGATAAAGTTCATTAATCTTGTAACCTTTAAAATTTAGAAAATTTTTCAATCCCTGTTTATGTTCTTTTGGAATTGATCGAGTCAAATGTACTGAGGCTGATCGCTCTGAAATGATTTGAGGGGCTTTTTCAAATTTTTCTGACCAATAAGAAGGAGTTAATTCACTAGAAACCCAATTATTTTGCGTTATTTCTCTAGTATAAAAAAGTCTTTCCCAAACCAATTCACAAACAAAAACATCACTAACCCGATCTTCAAGAACAAGAAATAATAGTTCCTTACATATTGGCCATCTAAATTGATGACCAAGGAATTTTTCTTTTTTTTGCATTAATCGAACCTTATCAAAATCAAAGAAAAGTAAGGCATAAAATCCTTTTTATATTGGGATGCATATTGAATAATTTGATCAGGCATACCTACATTTAAAGCTATTGATGATTTATCGATGATATCCTCTTTTTTTAAAATATCCCTAATTAGATGCCATCTTTTCCCAACTTTCATAATGGCCATGACCGTTTTATTCCCCTTACTTTCACATATTAGGGATGCCAATTCTGATTTTGAAGAAGGACATTCTTTGATAATCAAGGTCTCGCCTTTTTTAACTAAATCAAAATCATTCAAAGCTGCTGCTGCTGAAATTGAGGAAATACCAGGTATGGTTTTGGTAATAATTTCCGCATGATTTTTTTTTATTAACCTCAAGATATTAGAAGAACTTGCAAATATTGAGGTATCTCCTAAACAAAGTAAAACAACTGATTCACCATTTTTTATAAATTTCACAATTTTTTCTACTGCGTTAGACCATATTTCATCTGGATCAAAATCCTCCCTAGCCATTGGAAAGATGATAGGTATATTTTTTTTAAATTTGGTGTATTTCTTGACTATTTCTGCAGCGAAACTCTTTTTATTATCATCTGATATTGGAAAAACTATAACTTTCGCCTTTTTTATTGCATCAACAGCAGCAATTGTTAAAAGCGATGGATCTCCAGGGCCAACACCAACGATTGTTAATGATGTTGAATCACTTTTATAACCTTTAAATACTGTAAAAAATTTTTTTGTTAACATTCGAAATTTATTATTTCTAGCTATGGACCCTTGGCATCGTACAAGTCTCAGCAAGAATTTCTGACTCAATTTCGGACAACTCATCTAGCCTTTTGAAAGTTTGATTTTTAGAGAATTTAGTTTGCGCTAGTTTCCAATAAATTCCAAAGTGCCTTGCCTCACTCTCAAGCAAAGATTCATAAAGAATTTTAAAAGATTCTTCTCTAGAATTAAGCGCAAGCAAGCTTAATCTTTCATGACTTCTTGCTTCAATAAGTCCTGCGATTAAGAAACTATCAAGCATTCTATCGGGCTCTTCCTTTCTTATATTCTTGGACAATTCGGCACCATATGGAGGTGGTTTTAGGGACTCAAGAGAATGTCCAAGATCCTTTAAAAAATAAAGTATTTTTTCAAAATGCTCTAATTCCTCTCTCGCTATTGGACTTAGAACTTCTGCGAGATTTGGTTCCGATGGATATCTGAACATCAATTGAATAGCCACTCCTGCTGCTTTTCTCTCACAATGAGCATGGTCAATAAGAATGTCTATTGGATTAGATAATGCGAGTTGGATCCACTCATCTGAGGTTAATGAGTATAAATATTTAATATGAGAAGAAGGCCTTTTAAAATCGACTAGCATTTAATCTCTACTACTTAAATAACCAATGATTCCTTCAAGAGCTAAGGAATAACTTGATATTCCGAATCCACTGATTATTCCTATAGCTTTATCTGTAAGAAAAGATTCTTTACGAAATTCTTCTCTACTAAAAATATTTGAAATATGTAACTCTACAAAAGGAATTTTTGATCCAATTAAAGCATCACGAATAGAAATCGAGGTATGAGTAAAAGCGCCAGCATTTATAAGAACACCTTGGATATTGTTTACAGACGTCTGAATTTTATCTACTATTTCTCCTTCGTGATTACTTTGAAAACATTCAAGATTAATACTTTTTTCTTTAGCAACTTTAATCAAATCTTTTTCTATATCAATCAATGTTTTATTACCATATATTTCAGGTTCTCTAGTGCCCAAAAGATTTAGATTTGGTCCATTTATCAATAAAATATTCATCATCAATAAAGTTTTTTCTTTACAAATGCTATCTAGAAAGAAACAAAAAAACCAAAACAATTTCACACAAAGTGTCCATTAACTGATAAGTTCAAATAGTGGGGGTCGGTGCCCGAGTGGTTAAAGGGGGCGGACTGTAAATCCGCTGGCTCTGCCTACGTTGGTTCAAATCCAACCCGGCCCACTTTAAATTGCCCTTGTAGCTCAGCGGTAGAGCACTCCCTTGGTAAGGGAGAGGTCTCGGGTTCAAGTCCCGACGAGGGCACTTGAGCAATTGATTAATATAACTGATCTCGTAGATCAGCACTTTAAATAGAATTCAAATATATTCTAAATAGTTTGTCTTTATTAATGGCACTATCGTATTACCGGATGCACAAAATATATATTGCAGCAACCATGAATTATGGTCTTGGTTCTGATAATCCAGAAGAGTTGGCTTACTACAACAAAATCAGAAATGAGATGGATGATATAAAAAATCAACCAATTAAAAAAGGAATATCCCCCAATTGGGATATCCTCGAAGGAATGGATAAATGAACCTGAATACTTTTTTATTAATTGATGGGAGTTTGATGCTTATTGGTCTACCTTTATTGATGATTCTTAAAGGCAAAAATTGATAAATTTCCTCACATTTTACCCATATTTAAATTGAATTGTTGATCCTTTATCCGTATATGGGAGTACCTCAAACCGTACATGCTTATTAGTCGAATGGCCTCTCTAACTAGTTAGAACATAGATGTAGTCGTCATGAGCAAATGTCTACCAAATCCAAACTAAAAGAAGATTTTAAATCTGAGATTGAAGAAAGATCAGAAGAAGAACTTCTTGAGGAAGAAATCAGAAATCAGCAAACATTGGATAGCTTTGTTGAATCTGATAAAAACTGGAGCTGATTAAATTTTATTTATTTAGGAGAAAGTTATGAATTTTAAAAGATCACCATTCTCAATTCTAGACAAAAACAAAAGAGAAATGGACTATATCAAAGGAGTTTACAAGAGAAAAATTCAAGCTGAAATTGAATCTTATAAAGATCCCGAAGACGAAGATAAGAGAGATACAATCCAAGCTCAAGATGTATTGATGCTTGATAGGATCTCAATTTAGTGATTTTTTTTTCTTCTTCTTATCTTTCTTTCTCTTCTTTACCTTTTCATAAACCTAATCAACCTTCTAAGCTTCTGCTTTTCCTTATTTAACTACAGTATCTTTTACCTCAATAATTTTAACGGACTTTCCTTTAACTACAGTATTTTTTGTCTTTTCAGTTTTAATTCCAAACTCACCTTTAATAAAATTAGCTATAAAAATAAGAACAGGTACATGAGCTAAACCGCCTATTACTATTCTTGTGTCTGAATAAGCCTTTTATATAGTTAAGAGAACTGAGATATCTAAGCATAAATTTAATTTTTAAATTCATTTTATTAAGCCAATAAACATTAATAATCATTTCCTGATTCGTAAATCAATAATCTTGCTATTAATTGATTAGAGACTTTTTTATTAAATGCCATTAGACGTATTTCTAATGAACATGTGTGTTATAGTTATTGCTTTGCTAATCAGAAGAGAAATCAAACTTAAGAAGGCGAGATAAATCATGAAAACTCAAATTTTTAAAGAGCAATACATTCCAAATATCCATGCCATTACTCTTTTGCTAATGCTTCTTCTATGTCTATGGTTACCTCTAGTACTCAGATTCTTATTAATAATTTAGCCAAATTAATTAGTTAATACTCTAATCCTTAAACAAGGCTATATCCTAATTTTGTTTTAAAGATCTTATATGGAACTCCTGTTGGCATTAAACTTATATATGTTTGCATAGTTAGTTTTTCAACTAATCAGAAACCCAACTTGTGATTTTCGTTGTGCTATAAATATGTCCTCCAGATTCTATATTTTTAATGGTTTCAGGATCTGAAAAAACATGCTTGGCAACACCTTCTTCAGCTTGATGAATAACAATAACTTCTTTTGGATCAATTAAACTTTTACCACGATATAAAGGAGTAAGTCCTACCGTTTTATGAAATGCATCTATCTCTGGACTATCAAACATTTTTACCCATTCCTCAAATGTATTTGAAAGTTTAAAGGTGAAAACAGTAGTTTCAATAGTCATAAAAACAAGCTAATTGCTATTTATTTTAAATCGACTGTCAATAATCAAGAAAAAACTGGAGAATATGGTGTTTTTCCATTCATTAATGATGTACCAATTGGTTTATAGATATTAATCAATGTATCTTATCCGAACCTAGAACTGAGGGGCCATCTATAAACTCCTGAAAATCTTCAGCAGAAATACCTTCTTTTACTTCCCAAAAAAAAATATACAGGACCAGTTTTAGTTACGGCATTTGCAGAGTGGTTAAAAAATCCTTTTTCTTTAGTAATTGCTACCGCATCATCCAATCCACCACCTGGTGACATTGCCACATAAGCTGTTTCCCACCATTTTTCAGCTTTTCAAACCTTAAATTCAAGAAGAACAAGTTAAAAATAGAAATTATCTAAAAATTAAGAATTTTAATTTGGTATCGCATGTACCGTTTATACGTTTTTTACCAGCTATTTATTAGATATGAGTTATTTTGCTGAACCAAACTATATTGAATATGATGCATGGTTCGATGAAAACATCGACCCATTGGATCTTGTGAATTACTCAGATGAAAAGGAGTTCAGTGATTCGGTACACTTTAAGTTCCATAAGATTTCCACTAGAAATTTAACGATTGGTTCTTCTGATAATTTTCACTGGTAAGTAAAAGATTTTTCACTCCATAGATAGTTATGAATCTTACGCAGAATATGTTCCATCACTTTCTCTTCGTGCTTTAGCTAATACAATTTCATCTACAACTTTTTCAATCATGTAAGCACTTTTTTTACCAAAGCATTTTTCTTTTTTTATACTCTCAAAATCATTTGAGATTAAATCATTATTTTCACAACAATCGCATTTAATATCAATTTCCTTACCTCTGAGAACCTCCAAAGCTCTAGAAAAAATCCATTGCTGAACTGAAATACTTTCCCAAGTATCAAAATTAGACCATTCATCAAAATCCCTATTAAGGATGCCTTTTAATCCATCAGCCTGATTTATATATACTAAGTGTGAATCTTTTCTTGGTTCATCATTAATACCAATTGTTTTGATAGAATTTTGATTCATTAAATATAGATTTATTGAGTAGCCTTATCAATCTAGAGGATTCTTTAAAAATATAAACAAAAAATTTCTCAAATAAGATCATTAATTGCTTTATCCAATCTAGAAGTATGATTTGTATTTCTGAGTAATTCAAAATCCTTAAAATCAAAGCCCGGGCCAACACAACAACTCACTAAAGTAAATTCGCCTGTACTTTTTGCAGCTTGCCAATATCCAGATGGGATCATTTCTACTGGATTATTGGAATCTAATATTAAATTTCTTATTAACTTATTATCATTATCTAGGCACCATAAATTCAGAGGATCGCCCCTTAAATAAATCCAAATCTCATCAGCATTTTTTACTCTGTGCCAAGCACTTTTTGCATCTCTCTCCAAAAGATAATAAATTCCCGTAATAAAGTTTCTACTTTGGCCATCTTCCCTTATTAGAGAATTCTTACTCCTTATTATCTCTCTAAACCATCCACCCTCAGGATGAGGAGATAAATTGAATTGTTTAATGATTTCTATGTTTTTTTTATTAGGATTCACATCACAAAACTATATTTTTAATTTCTCTTATACTTAAAAGCAAACTGAAAATAAACTATATTTTCTAAAAAATTAAGCACAAATAACTGACAAATCTACAAAATTTTTCTTTTCATCTGCCAGTTCAGTAATGATTCTATCAAGCCATTCAGAGGTCGTTTCACAATAGCCTACATTTAAAATAGTTTTTTGCTTTGCTGTTTCTTCTTTATTCATGGTTAAAGTATTTTTATATAAATTAGTCTTTAATTAAATCTATGTGAATAAGTCTTAATTACTATCTATTTTAAAAAGTTGTATTTAATACATATTTAAGAACTGCTAGTAAACAAATAAAATTAAATCGTTGACAAGAAAATGTATACAAGTAAGAGTAGAAAAAATTTATTATTTAACCTATGAATAACATCAAGATTGAGGAATTGATGAAAGTAAGGTTTGATGGTATTGCTAATAGAATTGGGCAATTAAGCAAAAGCGAAAGTGAGTCTTTATTACTTGAGCATCTTGAGTGGTTGGAGGGGGGATGGGAGACTGAAGAAATCTTATTTTTAAAAAAGCCCTACAGAAAATGGTGGTTCTAATTCCACTTCTATAAATAATTAATGATGGCCTAAGGGACCAGGGCCAGATCCTATTTTATAAGAATTGTCTAAAGATTTCTCAACAAATAATTTCGCTTTTTGTATGGAATCAAATAGATCAAAACCTAAAGCCTTATAACCACAAATAGCAGCACTCAAAGTACAACCACTACCGTGGGTATTCTTTGTATTTATAAAATTATTAAATAGCCACTCTTTTCTACCATTTAAGTCAAGGAAAAAATCCTTCCCTTTCATATCTGTTAAACCTCCACCTTTTATAAGTACCGCTTTAGCTCCAAGACCAATAATTTTTCTTGCTGAATTTTCGATATCTTCTTTACTCCTTATTGCTAAACCAGAAAGTAGATTTGCTTCATAAATATTTGGTGTTACCAAATCAGCAATTGGTAATAAGAGTTTTTTATAAGCATTAATAGCAGAATCTTCCAGTAATTTAGAACCAGTTCTTGTAACCATTACAGGGTCAATAATTTTGGTTATTTTGTATGTATTTAATTTTGAAGCAGTATCATTAATTATCCTTTCATTTAATAACATTCCAGTCTTTAAGGCATCAATAACAAAATCAGCAAATAAAGTATCTAACTGATTTAATAAAGTATTCTTCTCTACTGGTTGAACGCATGTAACCTCTATACTATTTTGTGCGGTAATACATGTAATAACAGAACATCCATGTACTTTAAGGGCCATGAAAGTTCTCAAGTCAGCCTGTATGCCTGCTCCACCCCCAGAGTCACTACCGCCTATTGAAAGTGCAATTTTAGAATACATAATTTATTAACTCGTTTTTGAAAGTACTATAAATAAATTTTAATTTAAATCAGAAATCTGAATATGCATTAAAAAAATCTAATTCCAATTCCATAGCTCTTTTGTATAAATATTTGGCCTGATTAATATCATATGTTTCTTTATTGGTCTCAATAAGATTTTCAAGTGATTCTGCTAGTTTTTCAAAGCTCACATCAGAGTATGTAATAATCCATTCTTTATATTTAATGTCAAACGCCTCCTTATACAAACTTTTACCTATCCAAGAATAAAGTCGCATACATGGAGTCATTGCAAACATTATTTCAACGGAACTAAGTCTTTTGGAAGTATCATCAAGAAAATCAGTATAATTTTTAGTAGCTTTTTTTATATAGTTATTAGATAAATCAATATCCCATTCTTTCGCATAAGTTTCATGAAGTATTAACTCCTCTGAAACGCCCATTAAAAGTTCACTCAACTTTCTTATTGAATACTTATCTTTTGATTTAGAAACTGCAAGGCCATATGCCTTAGCAAAAGTCTCTAAAAAGAAATAATCTTGAGCTAAATATTCTTGAAATATTTTTTTAGGGAGACTTCCATTCTTTAAACCTTGTACAAATTTTGTATTTAAACTTAGTAAAGCAATCTCATAATTATCCTCCCAAAGTTTTTTTGTTATTTTCATTTTTTTGATTTTTAGTTATTCTAAAATTTTTTATATTTTTTACCTACAAACTTAATCTTATTTTTCTAAGATTAAAAGAAAAAATTATGAAAGAAATAAATATCATATGGTTTAAGAAAGATTTAAGAATTTATGATAACGAAGCTCTTTGTGAGGCTACAAAAGATTGTGATATTTTACCTATTTACATTATTGAGCTAGATATTTGGAGCCAAAATACTCATTCACATAGACAATGGCAATTTTGCAAAGAAAGTTTAATAGATTTAAGGAATGCACTTACTGAGATCGGACAACCATTAATTATTAGAACTGGAAATGTTATTAATATTTTTGATGAAATTAGTTCAAAATTTAAAATCAAAGGTATATATAGCCATCAAGAAACCGGAGATTGGCTTACATATAAAAGAGATCAAAAAGTAAGAGAATGGGTTTTAAGCAAAAATATTATTTGGAATGAATTTCTACAATTTTCAGTTTTTAGAGGAAATTTAGATAGGAATGATTGGTCTAAAAAGTGGCAAAAAAATTCCGAAAAAAACTTACTTAAAGCTCCATTAAGAATTAATTCTATTAACTTTAATATTGGAGAAATACCTTCAGACGAAATTTTTAACTTTAAAAAAGAAACTTGTCCAGGAAGAATGCAAGGAGGAAGAAAGAAAGGTTTAGAGAGAATGCAATACTTCTTTAGTAATAAATTAGATTCTTATTCAAAAGATATATCTAGCCCAGAAAAATCATTTGATAGTTGTACAAGACTATCCCCATATATTTGTTGGGGATGCATTTCATTAAAAGAAATTTTTGAAAAGGCAAATTTATCAAAAAACAATAATTCCAGGATGTTAAAAAGCAGATTAACTTGGCATTGTCATTTTATTCAGAAACTTGAAAGTGAACCAGAACTAGAGTTTAGGGAATACCATCCTTTTTTTAAAAATATTAGAGAAAAAAATAATGAATTACTTTATTCATGGAGTTCAGGTAATACTGGCTTTCCTTTTATAGATGCATGTATGCGTTCATTAAATTTCAATGGATGGATTAACTTCAGGATGCGAGCGATGTTAATGTCTTTTGCTAGCTATAATTTATGGCTACCATGGCAAGATTCAGGTTCTGAATTAGCAAATAAATTTGTAGATTATGAGCCTGGAATACATTGGAATCAATGCCAAATGCAATCTGGAACTACATCTATAAATACCAATAGAATTTATAATCCTATTAAGCAGGGAAAAGATCATGATCCTCAAGGAAAATTTATAAAAAAATGGATACCAGAATTAAATGATATATCACCTAATTTCATTCATGAACCATGGCTATTATCTAGATTTAATCAAGAAGAATATGAACAAATTAATTACATAAGACCAATAATTGACATCCCAAATAGCACTAAAACTGCAAAGAAGAAAATTCAGGAAATCACTAAAAAGGATGGATATTGGGATATCTCAGAAGAGATTTATTTAAAGCATGGTTCTAGAAAAAGGCTTAGAAAAAATATAAATAATAAAAAAATTGTTTCTAAGGCAAAGGAAAAGCAATACGAACTGAAATTAGATTTCTAAATTTTATTTTCAGAAATTTCCAGATTCTTTTTGCGCATAGGAAAATTTCTTAATTTTGAAATTTAATATATAAATCCACGATGAAGTATTGGAAGCTTTAATGTATTTAATAGATTTTATTAATCATGTCTGAAAGATTTGAATGGGACGATACCAATAGTTCAGGTATATGGTGGAGTACTAATGTAAGCATTAGAGACGAGTGCATTTTGCTCAAAGAAGATACTAAATGCGAAGATTCTGATATCGTCGAACTTCTTAGGAGTATTGCACAAAATATTGAAGATAATGGCCTTTAATTTTTAAAGGAATATTCTCTCTTTTAAAGATTTTGAATTCCTTTTACAGCTTTTATTAGTTCGATAGTAATACCTTTTTCACTCATTGAATGACCAGCATCATCAACAATAATTAATTCAGAATTCTTTAATTTTTTATTTAGATCCCAAGCGCTCCTAACAGGACATACTACGTCATACCTACCCTGAATTATTTTTGTTGGAATCGATTCTATTGTTTTTATATTTTTCAAAATAAAATCATCCTCTAAGAAAATATTATTAATAAAATAATGACATTCGATCCTTGCAAAGGCATCTGAAAAAGAATTAACTTCAGACTTATCAAAATCAAATTTTTTATTTATTAAATGACTTGTTGAGAGTTCCCATTTTGTCCAAGCTGCCGCTGCTTTTGATCTAAGATTTGCATCTGATGATGTTAGATATTTATAAAAAGAACTTATTAAATCATTTCTTTCTGCTTTTGGTATTACAGAAATATATTCTTCAAATTCATCGGGGAATATCTCACTTGCACCATATTGATAGAACCACAATAATTCAAACTTTCTACATAAAAATATTCCTCGCAAAGTTAAGCTCCTAACTCTTGAGGGATTTTTAATTGCATATATAAGTGAAAGTGTTGAGCCCCAGGATCCACCAAACAAATGCCAAGTATCTATTTTTAAAAGGATCCTTAATTTCTCAATGTCATCAACTAAATGATTGGTCGTATTTTCTTTTAATTCGGAGAAAGGAGTTGAAGAACCGCAACCTCTTTGGTCAAATTGAATAATATCGAATTTATCTGGGTCAAAGTATCTTCTGTATCTTGGTTGACTTCCTCCTCCTGGACCTCCATGAATAACAAGAATTTTTTTGCCTTTTGGATTACCAGATCTTTCCCAATAAATAGTATGAATATCACTTACTTTTAAAAAACCCTTTTCACATACTTCAATTTTCGGAAATAAGACTTGATCTTTCATTTTGAAATATTTTTAATCACTTTATTTATCTATATTATCCAAAAAGAAGTCTAGTTTAGAAGTAATTTGTAAAAAAAAAGGACTGGTTGTACAGTCCTTTTTAATATTTAATTTCCTTCTAACAGGATATAAAATTACATATTTTAAAGTCTATTTACTCATAAACCTATAATACGTGAATTCGGGGATTTCTCTCGATAATTTCAGTTCCTGTTATCGCTAGTAATTATAAAGCGAAGTCTTATCAGACTAATTGATTGAACTTTAATTTTCGAATAATCCCATTCTCAGGAATACGCTTCCTATATTTTGGAATTTGCTAAATTTCAGGCGGACTATCAATCATTTAGATTGCCTCCGAACTCAACATTTATAAATTACTCCTTTTTATATGTTCAGTAAATCCGTAAATATGCTGATTTACTTTTGTCTTGATTTGTAAGAGGATTTTAATGACCCTTTGTTTTTTATTGATAAATATAAAAATTAAAGTCTATAGTACTTAGTTATTCAGATTCATAGAGCAAAATAGATTCAATTATTCTTTTATCACTTTCAGAAACTTTATAATCTTCCAATTTCCACTCAACAAATTTTATATACTCATCAATAGAAGGATTCTTATCAAGGCACTTACGTCACTCTCTAATCCAATCTGCTAAGGCAAAAGTTATTTTTGTAGTAAGCATATTTACCAATCAAAGTAATTAAAATCTAGGCCATTAGTTTTTCATAAAATTCCCCCTCTTTTATACCTTTATCATATTTTTTAATAATCTTTTTAGAAGAAGCTATTGAGGGAATTAAATCTCCTAAATATATTTGCTCCATCGTAATTGATATAATGATCTTAAATTATTTATTATTCTATATTAAGAATTTGATAAATAGATTATTAATATTGATTATGGATTTCATCAAAAAGAACAAGATCTTAACACTAATGGCGGTAATTGCAGTTTTGTCATTTGTATTAGAAAAAGTAGGTATAATACACCCTTAAATTAATTAAGTTTATTTGATAAATACTTCCTAATGAAATAAGTAAACAGATACTATTACTGCCAAAATAAGCAATGGAGATAATAATGTAAAAATTAAAGTTGAAAGATTAATCAGCATAAATTTTAAATAAATACACAAATTTAATAAACATCACTTTTAAGCATTTGCAATAAGTAAAATTTAAATTATTACGATATAAAAAAACATTTGATTAAAGAGAGATATAAAGAAGAATATGAAGAAGGCTCAAACTTACTATGGCCTAGCGATAAAGAAGATAAAATAACTCGGCAATTTTATAAAGATTTATCTATTCTTTCAAAAAACATAAACTATAGTAAAAAGAAAAGGCTAAAACTTTTTGAACAAGTGGTTAGAATAATAAAAGGCAAAGGTTGGGGTTAATTAATATTCAAACTAAAATGAAAAATGTAATGATATTAATTAGAAGTTTTTTTCTCTTAAGACCAAGATTTTTATCCACTATATTTTTTATTCCTATTCTTTATGGCATTGGCTGGGCTTTATCTCAGCCACTTTTATTATTTAATTTTGAAAAAGAAAATTTATCCTTAATTGGTACTATTATTACTTTCTTTCTTTTTATCCTTTTACTTCCATATTGGTTTTATATCAAACGAAACAAATCAAGTGCTTGGATACTTCTTGGGATAACAAAAGACAAATTCTTAAAAAACATTGTCAATTTTTCTCAAGGTATTTTATTTGCTTTAGTTTTAATAATTATAATTCTGGTACCACTATTGCAAAAAAATTATATTTCATGGATAGGTGAATTCTCGCCAATAATATTGTTAAATTCTATTTTACTGGGATTAGGTGTTGGATTCGCAGAGGAAATAATTTTTAGAGGCTGGTTATTAGAAGAATTAAAATTTGAATATGGCACAAAAATATCAATAGCTTTGCAAGCTATGATTTTTAGCTTCGTTCATAATTTATCAAATGAGATCTTTTGGAACATAGCAGGATTACGTTTGGGATTTATTTTACTTGGGATATTTCTATCATTAGTAAAAATTAGAGATAAAGGTTCTTTATGGAATTGCATAGGAATTCATGGAGGACTTGTGGGCATTTGGTTTTTATTAAATAACGGATTAATAGAATTCAAAGAAAATACACCTTCTTTTTTAGCAGGGCCTTTCACAGAAAATGTTCCGAACCCAATCGGAAGCTTTAGTGCAATTTTAATATTACTTTTTTTATGTATTTTTTATACAGTAAAATTAAAAAAGATTTTCACGAGACGTTTTAATTAGATATAAATACGGATTGATTTTCGATTAGTAATTGCCAAATTAAAATAAAGCTTAATATTCATATGAACTTTGAAGCAGGAATAAGGTTTATTGTGTTTTTAATAATTTTTGGAGTTACAAACTATCTAATGATGTTGAGAAGATATGAAAACGACATCAAAAAAAAGAAATATTTACAGCAGAAAAAGATTTCCAGGCTATACCCTAAAGGTTCATTTATTTTCTGAAATTAAAAAAAGTTTTTGTAAAATTAACTCACCATTTTTTATTAGTTTTTTGCCAACCTTCATTTAACAATTTTTGCCATAATAATCTTGCTTCTTCAATAACAATTTTTTTTCTAGTTTTCATTAATGGAGGATTTTCTCCATGAATTCCCATAATAATTCCTTCTTCAATAAACATATAATCAATAGATTTATCAGAATTATCTCTATCTTTATAGAAACGCATCACCCCTACAAAATTAGAGTCAATTAACCAGAAATCATTAGTTGTATTCAAAAAGCCAAAATGAAATTAAATTAATAATATGCTTCCATTACAATTTGCGAGGGAAATATTTATTTAGTTTATTCATATTTGATATATTTTTTCTTTTTGTCTACTTTTTTTCAATTCGCCACGTTTCTTCTTAACCTCAACTCTTTTCTTTTGTGATGCTTTAGTGGGTTGTGTAGATTTTCTTAATTTAAAAGGTTTATTTAAAGCATTTTTTATTATTGAACTAAATTTCATTAAAGCTAGCTGCCTATTTAATAATTGATTTCTATGTTCTTGAACTACTAAACGTAAGCTATTATTTACTAATTTGTTTTTCAAGTTTCTCTTAAGAATTTCTTTCTGATAATCATTTAATACTTTGGAATCTTCTAAATCAAAAATAATCTCTACTCTGCTTTCAATTTTATTTACATTTTGCCCTCCAGGACCGGAGGATCTGGAAAAGCGCCACTTAATTTCGTTGGAGGGGATTACTAATGTTTTAGAAATTTTTAAATCCATTTTTAGTTCTTTTTGATTTAAATTTTATAATCATCTCCTTAATACTTTAAAACATACCTTAAAATTCGATCGGTAAATACTGGGCGGTTGTGTTAGGTAAACCGAAGTTCGGTGTATTTGCCGTATCAATATCTACGGTATTTATCCTTTAATATTTCAAAGAATTATCAGATATTGAACTTGTACTAATTCAAAGGTCACTTATGTATTCAATGTTTGATCTTCTTTTTGAAACACCTTCATATCGCCCTGTATATGTTATTTCCGATAGTGAAATGAAGGAGTTAAAGAAAAACCAACATCAAGAAGAGCTTGATGAAATTACAACACAAAAAGTAAGACTTGAAGATGCTTTTAAAGCTCAACTAAAACATCTTGAAGAGAGAGAAAAAGAAGTAAAAAAAGAACTTAAAGTACTCTCAGCCTCAAAAGATAAATAATTTATTTTTAGAGAAATTACTTTTTTAAAAGACGGTTAAAAACCGTCTTTTTTTAATTCTTATAGTTTTCAGGGATATATTAAATCCACAGATTTTAAAAATATTTTCCATAATTAAAAAATGAATAACAATAAAGAAAAAATAAGAATGTTCTTACCCTTTAGTTGGGTAATTTGTGCAGCAATATCCTTTGCTTATATAAATTCGCATTTAATAAATACCTAAAATAAATGTCTTATCCCTCAAGAGACGAAATACTTGCATCTTCAAAAGGGTGGGTAGCATCTTTTTTAAATTTTCTTCCTGGTTTAGGATCGGGTTACTTATATCAAAGAAGATGGAAACCCTATTTTTTTACCATCACTGCTAGTACTGCATGGTTCGCTTTAGGTATTTTTTTACAAGGAGATTCAGAACCCTCTCAAAATGAACAAATAATTGGCATTTCTGGTCTTTTTTTCATATCAATAGTTACCGTTATAGAAGCTAACTTGGCTTTCAAAAAATCAAGTAATAAAACAAAAGCTGAAAAAGAGAAAATAATTTCCTCTGAAAAAAAAGGATGGTTTAAATAATTCAATAAATTAGATCTAAAAAAATATTTAATTAATTCTCAGTTTCTTAATTTAAAAAATAATTACCATAAATTATTTTAAAGATAATTAAAAGATTTTTTTTAGTTATAAAAAAATAAAATTTCCTTTTCTTTAAGACCTTCCCATCCCGAGTCTATTAATAATTGATTCAAAGTTTCTTTATCAAAATGCTTAGAACCCGTTTTGACGCATCTATTTCTCATTGATTTTTTAACACCACTCCTTTGTCTTTTATTCTCCTCATCCATAATTCTATTATATAGATTTAGCATTTTTTGAGGTATTGGAGTACCGTCAAGATCCACTCCATTTTCAATAGCAAGATCAACAGCCTGCATTCCCATTTTCTTCATATATTAAAAAAAAGCTGAAACAATAATAAAACAAAAGTTATTAATCTAAAATTCTTTAAATAATAATTTATTGATTTTGAATTTCCTTAAGTACTCTAATAGCCTCTTTAATGTGTTCAGGACCATTCAATAAATCTCTAAAAATATGCCTAACTGTCCCTTTGCGATCAATAACGTAAGTTACCCTACCATCCATAAAACCTAATACTTTAGGAACTTTAAAAGTTTTTCTAAGAGAGTCATTTATGTCGCAAAGTAATGGATATTGTAATTTATTTTTATTAGCAAATGCCAAATGACTTGAGGTACTTCCATTACTTACTCCCCAAACTTGCGCACCTAATACTTTAAATAAGTCATATTTATCTCTAAATCCGCAAACTTCTATAGTGCAACCCGGCGTATCATCTTTAGGATAAAAAAACAAAACAAGGGGATTTTTTAATCCCTTATTTGATCTTTGAACTCCATTTTGATCCAGTAAAGAAAATTCTGGAATTTTATCTCCAATCTGCACAATTATTGTTTATAAAATTCCATATTAAAGGTTAATATGTTTTTTTTGTGGCCTTAAATTAAATAACTGATATTAAAGTCAGTTTTTTTGTTTTAAAAGATACTAAAAAATTATTGAAATAAACTAGGCTGAATTTATTGATTCAGTGTTATGGAATTAATAGTTTATATTTTTTTGTTTCTTATTCTTTTTTTGGGAGTTATTTTTAATTTAAAAATAACTAATTTTAAAAAAGTTAAAGAAATACGAAACAAAGTTAAAGATTGTTCAACAAAGAATAATTAGATTATGTATTACTAAGATTAAAATTCAATTTTTTCATTTGGAGTAAATACTGAGCAGTATTCTCTTACTAAGTCCTTTGGCTGATTAATGGAAGAATTCGTTAATTTTAATTTTAGTTTTTCTATGGCCTCATTAGTATCAATCTCACCAAGTCGATATCTTGCGCAGGTATCCAATACTTTAAACATTTTTGTGGTAACGGCTTCAGCTGGATAAATCAGAAAATTTAGGTAAAAAACAACAAATAAATACTTCATTTTTTTTAAAAGAAATTAGATATTTAGCTAATAGTTTCAATAATTTAGAAAAAGAATAAAATTTAATAGAATAATTCAATTTGAATTAACTCTAGGAATTATATAAAACAATAATAAAAGAAATTAAAATAAAATATGTGATAATGATAAATAATCTTGGTAAAAATGAGAAAATTAATAGATAAACATAAAACTCTTATAAATTGGTACCAAAAAAAATTCAAATTGAGTGATTATCAATTACTTTGGTTAGTTTTCTTTAAAGGAGTATTAATAACAATAATATTTTTCAAAATTTTTTAATATTAATAAAGCTATTTCAAGAATGAAATTTTTACGTGTTTTGACTATATTTAATAATAGATTTTCTCATAAGTTAAATAGTTATCAGCTATGAATATTTTTGGTGTAGGTTTGCCTGAAGTTACTGTAATACTGATCTTAGCTCTTTTAATCTTTGGTCCAAAAAAGCTTCCAGAATTAGGAAAACAGCTTGGCAAAACTTTAAAAAGTCTTAAAAAAGCATCGAACGAATTTCAAAATGAAATCGATCAAGTGATGAAAGAAGAAGATAAAGAGGAATCTCCTAAATCTATAGAAAACAATCAAACAAATAAAATTAATCAAGAAAAAATAGATTCAGAAAACAGCAACAACTAATATCTTGGATAGGCCCATAACCCCCTTAGACGAATTTGAAAGAGCATTAGATAAGGCAGCTCTTACTAAAGAAGAATATGAATTAATAGACTACATCCGCTATACAAGCGTTTTTACACAGCCAAGTCTTATTAAAGATTTAAAAAGGCCATCAAAGCCTCCTCTTTTGTCAGTTCTATGTCAAATTTGCAGAAAAATTGGTTCAGAGATGCCAGATCATTTCAACAAAGTGATTGAGTGGTCAATTAAAATTAGTGATCACGATACAAAATGGGATGCTCATTTAATTTGCGCAGAGGCATTAAATATAGACAAAATTCCATTAAGTCCTATTCATGGAACAACTTTATTTGATGTTCTTGTTGTACACAAAGAATTATTTCTTGGCTTTGATTGAATTAACTTTAATTAATCATCTAAAGGCACAGAATCAGTATCTATAACCTCCGAATCATCATATTTATTTATTTTTTTTTCAATCCAGTTATTTATATAACTAACTAGAGGCAATGAACCTCTAAAAATAAAAATAGAAGTAGGCAAAGCGCTTAATAAACCGACTACAGGACTTTTAAAAAGTAATCTTCCAGCTTTAATGTTAAACAAGATTATGAGCGCTGAGGGTACTAAAACTTTAACTACTGTTTTGAGCGCCTGAAGCCAACCAACACGATATATCCACCAAATTAAAATAATGCCAATTATATAAAGGAATAAGTAAGTCATAAAAATAGTATAATAATTTTCTATTTATCTTGTTCTTACTAAGAAAAAGATTTTTATAAATTTTTTACATCAATCAATCAAATTCTAGTAATGAGTTTTTCTGAAATAAGAAAATTTTTAATTAAGATGCAATCTGATGAAGAATTAAAAAAGCAGGTTACGACATCCTCTACAGCAGATGATGTAGCCCTAATAGGACAACGCTTAGGTTATGACTTTTCAGGAGATGATCTCTTAAGATTTAATGGCCAAAAAGTTGATAAAGTTACCGTAAGAAAGGTAGATCATCCAGGGGAATACCACTAAATTAAGACTTCACCCATATTGCAAGCCCTCCACCCCTGCCTCGAGCACATAACCAATTATCTTTAGTGCTAATTCCTACAAGTGAGAAAAAAGGCATTTTTTTATCTTCTGGTTTTTTTAATTCCTTATTAAATATAGGAAAACTACTAATACTAATTTTCAATTCTTCAAAATAGAAAGCCAATAAAGGTCTAATCCCTTTTAATTCTGCGCTGCCTATAAAAGTAATATTTAATAATCCGAAATTAATTGAATTTTTTATTTCATAATTTATTTGATCCTCTTTATTTTTACTTTTCAATTCGAGTCTTGCCGACAATACTTGGAGAATCGAACTGGATATATTTTTGATTTCATCTGACTCCTTTCCCCATACATACTTAAACTTCCATATTCCTAATAATTCCTCATATACAATTCCGCTACCATTTTTTTGGGAATTTTTTTCTAATAGTTTTATCTCATTAATATCAGGAAAGTATTTCATAATAGACTTTAATCTAAGAATCAAATACTAAGATAACTTCATAAAAAATGTTCTGAGTTAAAAAATCTCCCCAAAAAGATTTCTTTGTTTCAATATATTTCCAAAAAAATAATTTTTTGGCACACATAAGGAACAAGATCTCGTTAATATATTTACATAAAGTAACTAAATTAATGGATTTCATCTCAAAAAGCCAAGGATACATACCCCTAAAAGCTGTCCCTTACATATTTTTCCTTGCTGTTGTTCTAAGTATTACAACTTCAACTAATACATTTGTCTAAAAAGCATTAGTTCTACGAGAAGAGTAAAATAAATAATTAATGAAGAAGTTCGATGTTGTAATAGTTGGTAGTGGAATAGGTGGATTATGTTGTGGTTCGATCCTCGCTTTATCAGGCAAAACAGTTCTTATGTGTGAAGCACATACCCAGCCGGGAGGTGTTGCTCACAGTTTTAAAAGAAAAGGTTACACTTTCGAATCAGGACCTTCATTGTGGAGTGGAATTGGTAAATGGCCGACAACTAATCCCCTTGGGCAAATTCTTAAATTACTTGATGAAGAAGTTGAACTATTTCAATACAAAGGTTGGCAAGTAATTGTCCCAGAAGGCAATTTTATTCTTGATGTAGGGGAAGAACCCTTTAAACAAACAATTAAAACTTTAAGAGGTGAGAAATCTGTTAAAGAATGGGAATCATTTATTTCCGGAATAAAACCTCTTAGCAAAATAATAAATGAAATACCTTTACTCTCATTTTCTCCCGAATCAATAAATTTCTTAGATCTAATAAATTTAACCTCAAAATTTTTACCTAATATCAATCAAATACCAAAAATTAATAAAGGCTTTGGGAATTTAGTTAATAATCATCTAGAGGATCCTTTTCTCAGAAATTGGGTTGATTTATTGAGCTTTTTGATAAGTGGTATGTCAATGCATGATACAAATACAGCTGCAATGGCTACTTTATTTAACGAATGGTTTGAACCAGATTCATACCTTGAATACCCTAAAGGTGGTAGTGATTCTATTGTAAAAGCCTTAATTAATGGATTTAAAAAAAATGGAGGAGAATTAATTCTCTCTTCGAGAGTAAAGACAATTAACTTCAATAAAAATTTAGCGACAGGTATAACCCTTAATAATGGTGAGAGTTATAGGTGTGAATCTATCGTCACTAATACTGATGTTTGGAATTTAAAAAAGTTAATTCCAAATGAAATTTCAAAAAAATGGAATACAAAGGTTTTGAACCCAAATAAATGTGATTCTTTCCTTCATATACATTTAGGTTTTGATGCTGATGGTCTTAAAGATTTGCCAATACATGCGATACATGTTGATGAGTGGGAAAAAGGTATAACCGCAGAAAGAAATATAGCTGTATTTTCAATCCCATCTGTTTTAGATAAAAATATGGCTCCTAAAGGGAAACATGTTCTTCATGGATATACTCCAGCAAATGAACCTTGGGAAATTTGGGAAAACCTAAATCCAAAGGAATTAGAATATAGAAATTTGAAAGAAGAAAGATGTTCAATATTCCTTAATGCAGTGCGAAAATTCATCCCTGATATAGATGAAAGGATTGATTTAAAGATGCTAGGAACACCAATCACTCATAAAAAATTCACCAATACCTATTGCGGTAGTTACGGCCCTGCATTATCTGCAGCAAAAGGTCTTTTCCCTGGCTGCAAAACTCCAGTGAAAAATCTATTTACTTGCGGGGCAAGTACATTTCCAGGTATTGGAATTCCTGCTGTTTCAGCAAGTGGTGCTTACGCAGCTGAAAAAATTATTGGTAAAAAAGAATTTAAAACTCTTCTTAAGAAAATAAATTTATGAATCAAGTTCTTTTTCATAACTACACAAACAGTTAGTTAAGAAATAAGAATAAAGAAAGCAAAAACGTTCAATAATGATAATCTTTATCTGAACATAAACTTAACTTATAGCTCTTATATGTTTTTCTTATCAATTCCTCAAGCCTGGCATTTAGTTGGCACTTGGTCAGAACAACTTCCAAGCGAGTCAAATCTTATAGGAATGGGCCAAACAGAATTAATGATGACATTACATTCAATATTTGTTCCTCTCTTACTTGTAATTTCATATTATCTATTCAACAGACTTAATAAAAACGAATCAAAGAAAATTAAAGGCTGATAGTTAAAGTTTTATTTAGCTGAACTTCTTCTAACTACTTTTCTACCTGTAGAAGTATCAACTCCGCTTGAATCACTCGTTTGTGAATTTGTTTCGTCATTATCAATATCACTCTTATCCAATTCTGCGCAAACTCCTACTACCATGGCAGCTTGCATTTGATCTGGCAAATCTCCAATAGTTAGTAAGGCCTTTAAAACTAATTGAAGTCGAGTTTGCCGATCTATTTCAGGTCTTAGTTTTTTTACGGTATTCCAAAGTTCTTGGGTAACTTCTTTTAAAAGTTCTCGATCTACAGCCAAATTAAATCCTTTTTATATTTCTACTAATCTAACAAAAAATTGGATCTCGTAAAATAATATTCAATAAAAAGATTGTTACTTAATATTTTTCTATCCGAATAAAAGTTGCATTTGTTGATGCAATTCATTCTTCTCTTTCAAAAGTTCATTTTTTTCAATCTTTTTAAGAGTAAAAGTTCTATAAAATTTTTTTTGAATCTTTATTGGAGTATTTTCAAACTTTGCATTTTTGCTTATTAGGAAATTCCATTCTTTTGAATTAAAAGGGGCATAAGGAGAAGATGGGATCACTTTCATATTGTAATAATACATCTGTACTAATAATAGTACGGATTTACTATAGTGCAACAGTTTCTTCTAATATCTTAATTTTAAAGTCTCTTTTGAGGGTGGATTGATTTTTTTTATCTAATTTGTAGGATTTATAAGTTTCATAAATGAATAAAAGTATCGTTCATAACTTTTTGATCCTTTTTTTTAGTGTCTTAAGACTTTTCTTTCTAAAAACCCTTTTAAAATAGTGAATTTGTTGAAATTAACATTGACAAGATATTTTTAATAATCCCTCCTATAAAAGGTTTAATGAACTTTTCAAAAATGCTTCTTAGTAATCAAAAAAGACAAAAGATTCAAGGAATAATTAAAAGAATTGCTCGAGATCAATCAATTACATTGGAAGAAAGGATATATGTTGAGAAATTTGCGCACTATAATTCGACAATTTCACTTTGGCTGAAAAAAGCTAACAGCTTTAGAAGGAATGGGACAAAAAATGATGGGGGGATTGATAACCTCTTACAGTCGTTTGGGATAGATGGACTAGATAAAGAAAATCATTTCAACCCAAATGAAGATGATATATCGGATTGGTTTGGCGGTGCTCCTGGTTGGCTAAGGAAAAGCTAGATTCATTAATTATTCAACTTACCCAGGCTATCTTACACAAATATATGCTCATAAAAGATATAAATACCCAAAAAACCCATGGTATAAATTTAATCGGAACTAGATATTTTTTTGAAAAGCTTTTCATATAGAATTTTCTTTTAGACTATTTCTTACTCGCCGTTTTTGAGAATAGGTTTAATTGCTCTATTTAAAATTTAAATAATATTCGAAACCTCAAAGATATTAAATCACTTTAAGTAGATAAAAGTTAATCAGCCTTAATCATCACAATCTAAGCGACTATATTTTCAATGATCCTTGTAAAATTTACTGTTTTTGCCTCATCATGGTCTAAATCATTCCAATATTTTATAAGTCTTTCTAATTCATCAATCCTCTTTTTGGCATTTGCAATTTTTTCAGTATTTGTCATATAAAATTTTTATCTATCCAATTAATGCATGAAAAAAAAATATTTCAATGGAAGTATCAATTTTTAGTCCATAAATATTAATTTTTGGTTAATTAATTAAATACTTTATAGTCCTTAAACTGTTGAGTAATTATACTTAAAGAAAACGTAATTTATGAAGAAATTCAATTCTTTGATTTTGAATAGTACAGTTAACTTCTTAGACTTTATATACTCTGGTAGATCTTTGCAGAGATTTTGGGTTTTAGAAGTAATAGCTAGATCACCTTATTTTGCATTTCTTTCAGTTCTTCATTTTAAAGAATCCCTTGGAATTAAAAATGAAAAAACAATGATTTTAATGAAAGAACATTTTTATCAAGCTATTAACGAAACTGAGCATCTTAAAGAAATGGAAAAAAGAGGAGGAGATAGGTTCTGGATTGATAGATTTTTTGCGAGACACCTTGTGCTTGTCTATTACTGGATCATGGTTTTTTATTATTTTTTCTCTCCAGCTAATGCTTATGATGTCAACATAAAAATCGAAGAGCATGCATTTGAAACTTATTCCAAATATTTAATACATAATCCAAATGATCAAAAAATAAAAGAAATTGCTCAAGATGAATTAAATCATGTCCAAGAACTTAACGAAGCTTTGTCAATGCTTACTACAGTTTAGATTAGTGCTGAGAAATCTATTAGCAATATTGAGAGCATCACCGAAGAAGATATTAATCCTAGACTAATCATTAATGAGACATAACCTTTTTTTCTAGGCAATTTATAAAAAGATATTCCAATAATTAATATCATTATTAATGAGAAAAAAATTATAATTTTTTCATTTAATAAATTGAGATGTAAAACTAAATTTTTTTCTTCAAAAAATTTAAGAAATTCAAATAAAACTAATTCTTCTTCTATTTTCTTAAAATAGTCAAATAAGCTTATAAAAGCAGAACTTAATAAAGATAATGCAACCAGTGCACTAACTGGTTTTGTTAACCTGTTAAGTGTTCTATTAAAACTTACCAATAAAATAAAAATAAATAACGAGGTTACTAAAGGTATTAAAGGTATTAGAGTCGTTGAATTTATGAAATTTCTCACGAAAAGAATATGTATCTAAATTAAAATTTTATATTATTTCGACGCGTTTTTTTATTAAATAAGATTTTTTAAAATCTTAAATGTAATTAGTACCTATTGCATTCTGTGTAAATTGATACCAAAATTAAATTAGTATTGAAAAATAAAATGTTAGCCATTTCTGAAATTATTATTGCAAGTGCTATCTTCCTAGGAATTGTATATTGGGAAGTTAAATTCCTATATGCCAAAACTACTGTCGCGAAATAACTCCACTCAAAGCAGGGAAATTAAAAACATAGAAAATTTAAATAAAATTTAAGAATTTAATTTGACAAAAAAAGCTATAAATATGAGAGAATAAACACAATTATTAAGTTCCTCTAATGAGCGAAGTCCAAAATCCTAATACTAACTCAACTCAGCAGCAGCAACAGCAACAGCAACAATCCTATTCGGACAGCAAAATTAATTCTGCTGAGAGCGAGAGGCTTTATCTTGAGATGAAAGAAGCTTGGCTTTAAATTTAATTTGTATTTGAAATAATATTTCTATAAATTTTTTAATTTTTTTTTAATTTTGAATTAATCAATACTTTTTTATTTTCTATACCCTTTAAATTTTGTTTAATTGCAAAAGTAATTTGTTTAGAAAACTTAAAATGTTAGAGAAAATTAATGGAAGGCTCGCAATGGGAGGGTTGATATATTTAGTCTTTACAAAATTAGTTTCCAACCGTGCCGACATATTAGATCAGCTTAAATCTTATTTGATTTAAGAGATTAATTTGAAATATTATCCAGGAATATTTCTTTCTATATAAGCGTCAGTTAAAGCTAAAATTAACCCCAATAATGTTGAAAATATAACAATTTCAGTCGATTCCATTTTTTTTTTAAATTACCCCTAGTTTGCTAAATAACTCAAAGTTCGGCAACAAAACTAATAACTTACTATAGTACGTTTATACTATAAGTTATTTATTGTGAGCTCAGCAACCCCTGAGTTTCTTTTCGTTAGGCCTGGTGATTATGTCGCAATTAAAAAAGAAAATTGCGAAAATACTAACGTAAAGAATAAAAATTATTGGGTCGGTCAAGTTATCGACTGTATTGGAGGAGCTAGAAATCCAAATTCATGGACCTTGTTTCAAGTAGCCAATATTGATAATGGAGAGATCACTATAATCAACTCGGATCTTGTAGAAAAAATTTTGAAACCCTCTGAAAGTTAAGCTTATGGATAATCAAACAAACTTTCTTCAGTATTACAGAAACAAAAGGCAAAATGCTCGCTTTAAAGGGAATTACCCCAGTTCCAAGCAGGCAAGTCCGTATACTTGATTCATTGGGCAGGGAGGTTGAATGCCTTTATACATTCTGTAAGTTTTTGATATTTCCTCAAATCCCAAACTTGATAAAAGATAATTTGCATATGGATTCAGATTAGAGCAATCCAATAAGATTTGGGCATCTAAATCACCAACCAAATCCCTTATTAATAATTCAGCAAGTGGTGGGGTATCCGCCAAAAGAGGTCCGATTCTCCAGCCTTGCTTATTGTCCTCCAAAACACAAGGTCTTATTCTGCCAAATCCATGGCACATCCCATTATTATCAACAATTGCACTGACATTACCATGAGAATTTTTCAACCAGTCATTTAGAAAATGTGGTCTGGGACTAGGTTCTCTTTGATCATCATAAATTAAGACCGCTTCAGAGGAAATTTTATTACCCGGTACAACTTTAAAAGAATGAAATTGATCTTTATAGAAATTTCTCAATGGCAAATTATGAGAACCATTTAATTTCCATCGATTTGTAATAGAAGATTTTCTAAACCCCCACTTTGCGTAATCATTCAATCTATCTGGGGCAGCCTCAAGACCAATACAATCAACATTTTTCAAATATTCGAGGGCATGATTCCATAATCTCACTCCATATCCATTATTTCGAAATTCTTTTTTAACGATAAATAAACCTATAAAACCATAAGAGGAATTATATTTTATACACGCAATAGAACCTATAGGATTATTGTCGAGACAAGCTACCCATACCCCTTGTGTATCTGTATTTCTATAAATTGATACGTCATCCATTCCAGGAGAAAATCCTTCTAACCTTGCCCAGTTTGTAACGTCTGGTATTTCATTTTTAGATATCAATCTAATAGAAAATTTTTCTCTCATAAAAATATACTAACCAAGAAAAATTTGAATTTTTAAAGACAACATCAATAAATTTGATTATTTCTTATAAATCATTCACTTTGATTTAAGTGGCTAAAAACCTTACTTATTTAATATTTATCCTCTGATATATTTAATACTATTCATAGTAATAAAATGAAAATTTCTGGTAAATTTCATTTAGAAGACATTAATAAATTAAAAAATACAGTTCTCTCTGGTAAAACGGAAAATATAAAATGGCGGATACAAAATCTAAATATAGTTTCTAAACTTTTGGATGAAAATAAAAAAGAAATAATAAAATCACTTTTTGTTGATTTAGGTAAATCTGAAATTGAAGGGCTTTCAGAAATCCTATTAGTGAAAGAAGAAATTTCACTTATAAAAAAGAAGCTCAATTCTTGGATGCGACCAAAAAAAATTGATACACCTTTTTATCTATTTCCATCATCCTCCAAAGTTATTTATGAACCTCTTGGGTGTGTCTTAATTCTTGGTCCTTATAATTATCCATTACTTTATGTTTTAAAGCCATTGGTAAATATTTTCTCAGCCGGAAATACCGCAGTTATAAAACCATCAGAGAAATGTCCTGCGACTTCAAAACTTATTAAAAAGCTTACTGCCAAATATTTCCGTAAAGATGTCCTAATGACAGTAGAGGGTGACTATAAACAATCCATGCAATTAATTGAACAAAATTTTGACCACATATTTTTTACAGGAAGTACTGAAACTGGAAAATTTATAATGAAATTAGCTTCAAAAAACTTAACTCCATTAACTCTTGAGTTAAGCGGAACAAATCCTGTAATTATTTTCAAAAATGCAAATTTAGATGTTGCTGCTAAAAGAATTGTTTGGGGTAAATTTTTTAATTCTGGTCAATCCTGCATAGCTCCGAATCATATCTTTGTAGATAAAGAAATTGAAACTATTTTTATAGAAAAATTAAAGAAATACATAGTAAGTTTTTACGGAGATAATCCAATTATTTCCGAAAACTTATCAAAATTAGAGAAAAAGCAATTTACATCAACTGTAGAAATTTTAAAACAATTTAAAAAAGAAAAAAGAATTTTATTTGGGGGAACTTTTAGTAAAAAAAAGTTGAAAATATCTCCCACAATTTTGAGATGTAAATTAAACGAAACAGATATTTTGCAGAAAGAACTATTCAGTTCACTACTCCCAGTAATTGGAATAAATGATAAAGAATCAGCTTTAAAACAGATTAGTCAAACATCAAAACCATTAGCAATCTACTTATTTGGAGGCAATAAGAAAATCCATAATCATATTTCAAAAGTAACCAGCTCAGGAACAATTTGTATAAATGATGTGATGTTGCCAGTCCTTATTCCAAATTTACCGTTTGGAGGTGTTGGGCAAAGTGGTTTTGGTAAATTTCATGGAGAAGAAGGGTTTCGAAATTTTTCAAATCAAAAATCTATTACTTTTAAAGGTTTTTTATTTGATTCAAATCTGCGGTATCCCCCCTACGAAAGAGTAATGAAATTTTTAAAGTTTATTTTTCAAGTTTAAATTACTTAAATTATTTTCAAAAACCTAGCGATTTTAAATTTAAAGATTATCTTTAAATAAATAGTGAGTTTTATGAAATTTGCATTTTTAATAATTGCCATATTTATTAATTTTTTTAATCATTCATTAATAAAATCAGAAGAGAAGATATTTTCACCAAAAAATAAAATTGAGAATATTGCTAGAAAAGAATCCATTACTGATGAAAAAACTGAACTAAAAAAAATTCATATTGTAAAAAGTGGAGATACAATATCGAGTATTTCAAAATTCTATTCAATAAATAAAGATTTAATTATTAAATTGAATAACTTAAAAGATGAAAATTATATCTTTGTTGGCCAAAATATTATTATTTCGGAATCTACTGAAAATCTTACAAAACAATCAGATTTAGTAAATAATTATCATATTGTTCAAACTGGCGAAAATCTTACTGAGATATCAAACAAATATAATTTAAAAGTAATCGATATTATCGAGATTAATAATCTCATTAATCCTGATTCAATAAAAGTTGGTCAGAAGCTCATAATAAGAAAAAAGAACACAATTAATTCAGGAAATTATGAAACAACTGAAAATAAAAAAAATAATGACTTACTTGAGTTAGATAAAAAAATTTATGGTCCTATAATTATTCAAAGTAAATCATATAAAAATAATAAAGGTAAAAAAGTTCTAAACGTATTAAATAAAGATAATAAAAAACTGATTCTTTCAATAAATTGCGAAAAAAATGAATTAGATGTAAGAATCCCAGGCAGAAAATGGATAGGAGCACAGCCGGCTCAAGAAGAATTCGAAAAGGATTTAATAAACGATTTTTGTTAAAATTTTTAATTAATATGTGTGAATAATTTGTCTAAGAATATTAATGATGGGTTATTCTACAAAAAGTTAAATTAATAGTAATGGCTATTTCAAGAGGAGATCTCGTAAGAGTAAAAAGACCAGAATCATATTGGTACAATGAAATTGGTAAAGTCGCTTCAGTTGATACCTCAGGTATTAAATATAACTGTGTAGTTAGATTTGATAAAGTAAATTACGCCGGAATAAGCGGAACTGATGGTGGAGCAAATACAAATAATTTTGCTGAAAGTGAATTAGAAAAAGCTTAAATAATTGCCTGAGTTACCTGAAGTAGAAACTGTTAGAAGAGGTTTAGAGCAAAAACTTAATGAATTTATCGTTAAAAAAATAGTAGTCTGCAGGGATTCAACAGTTGCATTCCCTTCTAATAAAAAAGAATTTATTAAGGGACTTCAGAACTCACTTTTATACAAATGGAATCGGAGAGGAAAATATTTAATTGCTGAACTAAAAAAAATTGAGAATGAGAATACTCAAATTAATGAAAAAATAACATTGAAACAAAATGGATTTCTTGTGGTTCACTTAAGAATGACTGGATATTTCAAATTTATTACTAACTCTACTCCCCCCTGTAAACATACAAGAATAAGATTTTTAGATAAAAATAATAATGAGCTTAGATACATTGACGTTAGAAGTTTTGGCCAAATGTGGTGGATTAAGCAAGGGTTATCACCCAATAAAATAATCAAAGGATTAGGATCATTAGGACCAGAACCATTTTCTAAAGACTTTGATACAAATTACCTTAAGAAAGTTATTTCAAAAAGAACAAAATCTATCAAAGCTATTTTATTAGATCAAACAATAGTGGCGGGCATAGGTAATATTTATGCTGATGAAAGTTTATACTCGGCTGGCATTTCACCTTTTAGGGAAGCTCAAACAATAAAGAAGAATGAGTTAATAAAGCTCAAAAAATCAATCGTAACTGTATTAAAAAAAAGTATAGGTTCTGGAGGTACAACATTTAGTGACTTTAGAGACCTGGACGGAGAGAATGGGAATTTTGGCATACAGACTAATGTCTATAGGAGAACTGGTAAAGAATGTCATAAATGTGGAAGTTTAATTGAAAGGCAAAAAATTACTGGAAGAAGTACACATTGGTGTCCTAAATGCCAAAAATAAAAAAGGGCTTACTCAAGAAAAGTAAGCCCTTTTAAATATTTTTACCTGGCATTGAGCTATTTTCTCAAGGGGCTACCCCCTAAATATTTTCGCCGCTGATGCGTTTCACAACCGAGTTCGAGATGGATCGGAGTGGTTCCACATCGCCATGAACACCAGGATAGTGTGAACCTTGAGAACTGCATAGAAAATTATATAAATTAAAACAATAAATTAAGTTTATTTGGTCAAGCCCTCGGTCTATTAGTACTCCTCCGCTGCACTTGTTACCAAGCTTCCACGTAGAGCCTATCAACGGGTGTTCTTCCCGTGACCTTACTGGCTTAAGCCATGGCAATACTCATCTTGAGGTGGGCTTCCCACTTAGATGCTTTCAGCGGTTATCCACTCCGCACATGGCTACCCAGCGTTTACCGTTGGCACGATAACTGGCACACCAGAGGTGCGTTCCTCCCGGTCCTCTCGTACTAGGGAGAAATCCTCTCAATATTCCTGCGCATACACCGGATATGGACCGAACTGTCTCACGACGTTCTGAACCCAGCTCGCGTACCGCTTTAATGGGCGAACAGCCCAACCCTTGGGACCGACTTCAGCCCCAGGTTGCGATGAGCCGACATCGAGGTGCCAAACCTCCCCGTCGATGTGAACTCTTGGGGGAGATCAGCCTGTTATCCCTAGAGTAACTTTTATCCGTTGAGCGACGGCCCTTCCACGCAGAACCGTCGGATCACTAAAACCGACTTTCGTCCCTGTTCGACTTGTAGGTCTCACAGTCAAGCTCCCTTCTGCTTTTGCACTCAACGACTGATTTCCAACCAGCCTGAGGGAACCTTTGTGCGCCTCCGTTACCTTTTAGGAGGCGACCGCCCCAGTCAAACTGCCCATCAGATACTGTCCGCTTCCCGGATAACGGGTAAGCGTTAGAACCCTAGCTCTAAAAGAGTGGTATCTCACCGATGACTCAATAATACCCACAAGTACTATTTCAACGTCTCCCACCTATTCTGCGCATTCAGAGCCCGAGCACAATATCAAACTACAGTAAAGCTTCATAGGGTCTTTCTGTCCGGGTGTATGTAGTCCGCATCTTCACAGACAATTCTATTTCGCCGAGCCTCTCTCCGAGACAGCGCGCAAATCGTTACACCTTTCGTGCGGGTCGGAACTTACCCGACAAGGAATTTCGCTACCTTAGGACCGTTATAGTTACGGCCGCCGTTCACCGGGGCTTCAGTCGCCAGCTTCACTAAAAGCTAACCAGCTTCCTTAACCTTCCGGCACTGGGCAGGTGTCAGCCCCCATACATCGTCTTGCGACTTAGCGGAGACCTGTGTTTTTGGTAAACAGTCGCTTGCGCCTCTTCACTGCGACCAGCTCTCGCTGGCACCCCTTCTCCCGAAGTTACGGGGCCATTTTGCCGAGTTCCTTAGAGAGAGTTATCTCGCGCCCCTCGGTATTCTCTACCACCCCACCTGTGTCGGTTTCGGGTACTGGCATATGTGCCTTAACGAGTATAGGGCTTTTCTTGGAAGTATGACATCACCAACTTCGCTGCCGTAGCAGCTCGTACTCACGCCTTAGCTCAAGATGTTTTCTCCATCTCTCAAAGCCTCGAACGCTTGAACCAGTAACCAACATCTGGCCTGGTTAGCCTTCTCCGTCCCCCTTCTCAAAACACATCTGGTACAGGAATATTGACCTGTTATCCATCGACTACGCCTTTCGGCCTCGCCTTAGGTCCAGACTAACCCTCCGCGGACGAGCCTGCCGGAGGAACCCTTAGGGTTTCGGGGCATGGGATTCTCACCCATGTTTTCGCTACTCAAGCCGACATTCTCACTTCTATGCTGTCCACGTCCGCTTACGCTAACGCTTCACCCTACATAGAACGCTCCCCTACCATAAATAAATTTATCCGCAGCTTCGGTATAACGCTTAGCCCCGTTCATTTTCGGCGCAGGATCGCTCGACCAGTGAGCTATTACGCACTCCTTTGAGGATGGCTGCTTCTAGGCAAACCTCCTGGTTGTCTGGGCAATCCCACCTCCTTTATCACTTAGCGTTAATTTTGGGACCTTAGCTGGCGGTCTGGGCTGTTTCCCTCTTGACTATGGAGCTTATCCCCCACAGTCTGACTGCCTAGTTACACACAGGGTATTCAGAGTTCATATCGATTTGGTACCGCTTTCGCAGCCCGCACCGAAATGGTTGCTTTACCCCCCTGCTGGAGCACTAGACGCTACGCCTCAACGTATTTCGGGGAGAACCAGCTAGCTCCTGGTTCGATTGGCATTTCACCCCTAACCACAGCTCATCCGCTGAATTTTCAACTTCAGTCGGTTCGGACCTCCACTTGGTATCACCCAAGCTTCATCCTGGCCATGGTTAGATCACCAGGGTTCGGGTCTATAAACACTGACAAACGCCCTATTAAGACTCGCTTTCGCTGTGGCTCCACCATTTCCGGTTTAACCCGCCAGTGCCTATAAGTCGCCGGCTCATTCTTCAACAGGCACACGGTCACCCGATTAGTCGGGCTCC